>JBGSIU010000044.1:0-69314 GCA_041742375.1 Patescibacteria group bacterium | reverse complement strand
CAAGACGATAAAAGAGTGTTGGCCTCTTTTTGAGAATTTGGGCAGTAATCATATACCTTTTATCGTATCAAAAACGTTTGGCGTTTTCAAAATTCTATCAAGTTGTTAAAGAGCAATTTGCTTATTTTGCAATATGTCTATTGATTCTTTTCTTGTGTTTTTTTTCATCCAATCACATATCGACATGAATTCCTCATCTTTCAGCCCCTGAGGGGAAATAGAAAATGAACGAAGATTGATAATGATGGCAAGAATTAATCCCATAATCAACAAAAAATCAAGTTTGATTTTTCCAGATATCTGTATTATTACCATCAATATTGAGGAGAACGCCATAATGCTCAAATAGTAATGTATATAGCTGGAAGCGAAACGATTTAATAGCAACAACGCAATCGTCAGAAATCCAACAAAAGAATGCGCAGATAAAATTTTTCTGTTTATCAACGACAAAACAAAAAGCGGAAGAAAAATCAATAATAATGATTCTCTGAAAATAAAAGACGCAACGATGCAAAGACATAAATAATTAAACCGGTAATCCTGCTTATGGTTTTTAACATGCTCGTATGAATAGTACACAAAAAAATACATTGATAATATTTTCAGGATTATTAACGACCGTGACAACTGGAGAGACATAAACAAAAAGCTCTTGAAAAAATCGACCGCTATTAAAGAAACAAAAAAACCAAGAGCTGAAACCACCAGTAATGTAGTTATGTTTATTTTAACCTCGCCATCTAGTCTTTTCTTCAAAAAAAAATTTAAACCGACGGCAAGAAAAAATGCACTCACTATAAAAAGGATGCCGGAGTAGATTTTCCAAGAGGTGATAAAAACATAGGAATTCCGTATTCTTAGTATCTCTTCATAAATAGGATCTATTTTGGGACCAATATTCGACAATAATATTGTCGAGAAAAAGATTATAAGCAAAAACATAACCATGTATCTTTTCATACAAATGATCAGACGTAATAAATAAAAACCGATAAATGGAATCGATGATAATGGGTGTATTAAGAACATTAAAATAAGAGTCAAAACAGAAAATATTTTTTTATTTTTGATGAAAAACCAGAAAAACATCATTCCAAGTGATAAATTAATGGTTCTCGGGATAAGAAAATTTTCGTACGATAAAATTCCGGCGCCGTAAACTGTTAAACCGGACATTATTAATATGCTTGCAATATAACTGAATTTAGAATCTTTTGTCAATTTGTTTAAAACTAAATAGGAAAAAAGCAAGAGTATGAATCTAAATATAAACGAAGCTATAAACAGCGTTCTATATATATCTGCTTTTGTTATCTCCGCGGTAATAACGAGCAAAGCGTTGAATAAGCTATATTGAGCCTGTACATTTCCATGAAGGACTAAAAAATCATTATTGAGAAATCCGTTGTGTCTTATGGCTTGAATTAGGGGTAAATAAATCTGCTGATCGGAAACCAAAACTTGGTAGCCCGGGAAAACAACAAATGAAAAAATTGATAGCAGCATTGTCTGTAAAAAAATTTTCATCGTTTTATCCATTATTCAATTCTCAACTTCAGAAGATTGTCTATTTTTTCAGAAAATATTTTTTGTCGAAAAAACTCATCAAAAACCGTGATGAATAAATTTATTTTTTTATTTTCGGTAATGTAAACATAAACTTCTTTTTCCGTTTTATATTTAAAGTCTTTTAGAGAATATACATCTATGAATGAATTATTATAGTAATCCAGGGTGGAAAAATCTTCGGCATCAATGCCAAACCTTTTTTCATCGCCAAAAGCCTTTTTAAACATGGCGGGATATTCATAAAAACGATATTTTCTATCGAGGACATTATAATTTCTAGTTTTATCTATAAATAAAAACACGTGTTGATTTTTAATACGGGAATTATTTTTGAAAGCAGAAATTAATGAAAGCTGTTTATACCAATCAAGTTTATACTTTAAGTATGTGATAAAATTTGCATAAACGCAAAAACTAATGATAAAAGAGAATATTAGCATTTCTATTTGTTCCCCCGTATCAAATTTTTTGAAGAACATTTTTAAACCGTAAACAAGCATCAAGCTCGCCCCTGACGAAACAAGCAGTTGGTGGCGGTTAAACCAATCGCTGAGTGACGGATCGCGTGAGGCGGCATAATAAGGAAACACTGCGATAATAAACAACAATACTCCTGCAAGAAAATTTTTTTGCCAAACTGAAAAATGAATTCTTGATCGATCGTGAATTTTTGATAAATTTATATATATAACTGGGATTAAAATCGCAAACGCGATTATTGGAGTTGCTAAATAAGCATAATTTAATGGATCGAAAAAGGAATAGTTGAAATACCTGATAATTTTTGCCGTGGCGGAAATGAGACTCGGCAATGTTACGGAATTATAATCTTTGTGAAGACCTCGGAGAGGGAAGAAATATATTTTCGAGATCCAATATGCAAATGGCAAGAATATATAATCCGCATTTTTCAGGATAAAATCTTTAATGGAGCTGAATGATAATTGTCTTTTTTCTATGTAAAAAATATAAAATACGAAAATGGAGAAAAAAACAACGAATGAATTCGTAAAAAACGAAAGACAGAAAAATACAATGCTCCCTATCCTTAAAAATACATTATTTTTTTTGTTTGAGGAAATACCCAGCAAGAATCCAATCGCAAAAAAAAGATAGCAAATAGCATAGATTAAATTTATCAAGGCGATACGTGCAAAATTAACAGGAAAAATAGCAAAAAAAATTGTTAATAAGACTCTGGATTTTTGATCAATCTTTTTTATTTCTTTTAAGATTATATAAAATACGATCGAAACAAAAAAATATGAGAAAAATGTTAAAAACCTGTAAATATATGGGTTTCGCATCCTCAGGAGAAATTCGTGCAGATAACCCATCCACGGAATTCCGTAATTCGTAAACTCTCTGATGACTGTCGCACTATTAACATCAACAATTGTCAAATCATCCCAAAATATTCCGGAATTAATTAAAATCGGTGAAAAAGAAAGGAGATATAAGAGAAAGATAAAAATAATATGTCTTGCTGCGCTTAGCTTCTTTGTTATCATGAATTATAATTATATCAATGGAAAAGAAATTACGCGATCGTCTTGATAAAAAATTTGAGATCGTCTCAACTTGCGACTCGTGCGGAAGTTATAAATATAAACTTTTTATCAAATCAAGGGATTTAAATTTCCGCACCGGCGAATACATTTACGTTTCCTGCGACAAATGCGGGTTGGTAAGATTATCTCCAAGACCTAAAAAGGAATATTTGGCGAATTACTATCCTTCTGGATATACCGCATACTCCTCGCAAACCAAACCCACCATCATTCAAAGATTCGTCAGAAAACTGATAAAAAATAATAAATTACTTGCGAGGATATTGATCAAGGATCAGTTGTTTTTTGCCGATAAAAGGGGGAAAATCCTGGACGTTGGGTGCGGATCTGGGAAATATTTACAAATTCTTAACGGCTGGGGGTGGGATACATTCGGGATAGAAATAAATAAAAAAGCAGTTTTATCCGCCAAAGAAAATGGTATAAAAAACATTAAATGCGGCGATTTTGAAAAAACTCTTTATAATAAGAATTTTTTTGACGTTGTTAATTTTTCTCAAGTTTTAGAACATACCTCGTCTCCGACACAAGTTTTGAAAAAAACGGCAAAAATATTAAAATCTGGTGGTTTGGTCGTCATCAAAGTTCCGAATATCGACAGCTTATTTTTTAAAATATTTAAATCATATTGGTTCCCACTGGAGCCGCCGCGCCATTTATTCCAATTTACACGTAAGACAATTACTCGCCTTTTACAAACAAACGGTTTTACCAACATAAAAATCGAATATAATCAATCAACCTATTCGTTTCTATGGAGTCTATTCTATCTTTTTGGTTTTGACAATGTAGAAAAAAAGTTTGGCTCTTTAACTTACCCGTTAAGTTTATTGCTCCGCTTTCTTAATTTTTTTAAATTATCTGACGGCATGGAAATCACGGCACGAAAATCAATTTGAAAGAGTTTTAGTTATTATCGCAGCCGCTCTTTCGCCGCATTTGCCGTCAAGTTTATAAAATAAGTTATACTCTTGATTTTTAAAATTTTTTAATATCAGCTCAAGATATTTTTTTGAAAAAGCCACCGATATAATTGAATCGATCTCTGAATCAGTATTTTCTATTTTTATTTCTTTAATACCTACTTCTTTTTTCAGGAAATTTATCTCGGAAACATTTTGTGGTTGGCGATAATTAAACATCGCGATCGGTCTTTTACCAATCAACGCTTCATACAAAACAAAAGAAACATCACCCATTATCAAATCGTAATGATAGATTGCTTCATAGGCTGTTTTTGAATTATCGTCAGTTTTTATCTTGTTAATGATTTTTTTTATCCTTTTCGGTAAAAAATCAGGAAGCATAACTGACGGTTTGAAACGCAGATAAAAATCATATTTATCGCTTAACTTGTTAACCATCCGGCATACCAATTCATAATAGTTGTTAATGATTTTCGATTTATTTCCATAAGCAAACGCGCTTGAGATAATCAATATTTTCTTCTTGCTTCTTTTGTCTACTAAAGTTCTAAATTTGTTTTTATAATTAACCGCTTTATCAAAATACGGAGATCCAACCTCGATAATTTTTGATGCCGAAACTCCATATTTGATCATCGTTTTTGTATCAATTCCTGAGGCTGAACAGATAATATCGCTCTCATTTTCTCCAAATAAATCCACCTTGGGGCATGATACGAAAATTTCCCAATCGTTTTTCCCTAATAATCTTTTTATCCTCTTGGGAATGCCATATTTGAACAAACGGAACAAATCAATTATTTTTTTCCAATATATATTCCGGTATATTCTGTTATAACTATAAATGAAGCTATGGTAGCCAAAGGCAATAACCGGAATCCTGGCATCTTCCTTCAACATTTTAGCAATAAGAATTGTTACCGGACGTTCGTTATCGATTAAAAATATATCGGGGTGATACTGTCGTATCATAGCCACTAACCATTTATGAATTTCAGCAAACGAGCGCTGAAACTCAAATCTATAATCGGGAACGCACGCAATTTGCATGCTTTCTGGATTAACTCGCGGGATAACAAAAACGGGATAATTAAATTTCCGGTAGGTCATCGAAACATCATGATAATCTGAAGGAATCCAGTTTTTCACGGAAAAACCGATATGTGTAATTTCGCACCCTTTTTTTTCCAAGCATTTTACTGTTTCGTCATACGCTTCAACTGCAAAGGGCGCGCACGCTAAAGAAATAATAGAAATTTTTTTATTCATATGTTTTAAAACCAAGTTGTTTCATTTTTCTAATTAAACCTTCCGTAATATTCCTATTGTTCTCATAAGTTGACAAAAGCGAAACTTTACGGTAATCAGGGCTTACATAACCAACAATTCCAATTTTTTCCATCGCTTTTAAATATAATTTAATATCGCAAAGTTTTGGTTTTACCTGTTTGTTGATGATTTGGTTTAAGGCATATTCACAATCTTTCAATTTTGAAACTCTAAAAGATCCGGGGGCGAATTGGAAAAAATCATGTCCAAACCAGATAACAGGTTTTTCTCTGAACAATCCTTCAATACCAGCCATTCCCGTAGCTGTTGCTACGGCAAGACAATGATTGATGAGAGTAAACGAATCAAAATCTCTTGGCATTAACTTTACATTTCTGTATTTCTTTAGATCTTGATAAAAGTGGCGATCGCGGCCAATGTCATGCTGTCTTGGATGTTCTTTAACAAATAATAATGTGTTTTCGGGAATAAGTACAGAAAGCATCTCAATTATTAACAGTTGGTTGACGAATGATCCTGCGAGTGGCGACGTCGATCTCTCGGGTTGATAATGCAAGGGGATATATATGTATTTTCTCTGCAAATCAGGAACTTCAGCTCGTGCGTTATAATATGTAAACAAAATTTTTGATTTAAGCAGATGAATAAATTTATTTATTCTTTCTTTTCCCTGTGTCTTCCAATATGTCAAAGAGCTCATCTTTCTAATAAAAATTTTTGGGTTGGTCCTTACGCCGATGAGCAAATCACGAAAATACTTTTTAATAGCATTCTCTTTTATCATATAGAATTGTACCGGGTTCTTCTTCGACGTCTGTTTGTTGAACAAAGTAGAATACGGATATGCAAGGGTGACGTTCGTCCCTTTTTCCATTCTCGCGTATTCTTTCCGAATATCATCTCCAAGATTTTCCCACTTACTTTCAAAAAACATCATATCTTCCATCACCTGATAGACAAAAATAACCGGAATTCCTTTCACTCGACAGAGAGAATATATAATGAAATCATAAACCGAATGCGGAACGTTGCCATGAAGAAGCATGTTGATTTTATTATTTTTGAGAAAATCGTTGCAATATCTCAAGTATCTCAGATACAATCTCTTTCTTTCAGCATAGGTAACATGTTTTATTTGCTCGCATTCCAGCCTATCCATCATCTTTAACACGGTTACTTCACAATCTGCCATTTTTTTCAGCAATTCTCCATCAAGTGGTTTTAATACCGACCAATCAACGCTGGGATTATCATGATTATTTAATTCTTTGAAGGGTGTAAGTTCGAGCTTTTCATCATAATCGGCATTTATGTAATATTTCCTGACGCGGAATTTTTTCATAATAGTTTTCAGGGTTTCATTCAGCGAAATCGTATCTTTCTCATCGTAATATCCATAAACTAAAATATTCATATTTTCTAATGCAAAATTTTTGTAATTAAAGAAGAGATATTGTTAATATCTTTTACCTTTAAACCAATATAAAAAGGCAGGGCAAGCGTTTGTGAAGAAATTTTCTCAGCAACGGGAAAATCTCCCAATTTATAATGGAACATTTTTCTCATGAATGGCTGGAGATGGATCACGGGTAAATAAGGTTTTGTTTGGATACCATGCGACATTAATTTTTTCATCAAATTATTTCTTTCTCCATATTTAACTCGTATTACGTAGACAAACCAAGAATGAGTCCTGTCCGCAGCAACTTTGGGAGTAATAACTTGGTGAATATTTGCTAATTGCCGATTATACAATCCAGCTATTTTCCGTTTTTCCTCAATCATCCAATTTAATTTTTCAAGCTGTGTAATGCCAAGGGCCGAACTCATTTCGTCCATTCGGTAATTAAATCCAAGTCGCTCGTGAATTAGCCAATCTCCCTTTACGTTTCTGCCCTGATTCCTCAAACTTTTGCAAAGAGCATCTATCTTTTTTGAATTTGTCACGATCATCCCTCCCTCGCCTGTCGTCATCTGTTTATTTGGATAAAAAGCATAGACACCAACCTGTCCAAATGTTCCAGCCATTTTTCTTTTGTAGGCCGCCCCTATGCTTTCACAAGCATCTTCAATAATTTTTAAATTATGTTTTTTCGCCAGTTGCGTTATTTTATCCATCGCTGCCGTTTGGCCAAAAATGTGAACAACTAAAATTGCCTTCGTTTTCCTAGTTATGGCTTTCTCAATTTTATCCGGATCAATATTATATGTTTCTTCCTCAATATCAACAAATATTGGTTTTACACGTTCATATAAAAGGCAATTTGAGGAAGAAATGAAAGAAAACGGCGAGGTAACAACCTCGTCCCCTTTTTTTAAAGAAAGCGCTTTAACCGCAAGATGTAAACCGCAGGTGCCATTCGCCACCGCGCAAGCATATTTACAACCAATGTATTTTTTTATATTTGATTCAAATTCCAGATATTTCGGTCCTAGAGACAATTTGGCTGAATTTAATACGCTTAAAACATTTTTTTTGTCTTTGTCCGTGATAAATGGTTTTGCAACTTGATACTGCTTCATGTTAATATCTGTTTTTATTTAAATAATAATCGATACATAACTTGGGATACCCCTTCTTTTTCATCTCATTAATAACACGATCAACATTATATACAATGTTTTTCATTTCTATTTTTCCTTTATCCGGATAGTATAAAAGATAGTTAATTACATTGATATACTTTCTATTCTGCCCAACGCTACCTGCATTATAAAATTGGAAACCATTTGACTGCATATGAAACATATAGTGAGAATGACCAATTACTGTGTTCTTCTCCAGAGATAGATGATCGTCCGGGTAAACGCGTTCTTGGTTAATGGTATGCTGAAAGTAATAATGATTAAATTCGTAACTTTCCACGAAATCAGAAAAATAGGAAAAGGCTGAAAATTCTTTTATGCAAAATGAAAAAAATAGCTGAACTAGAGGCGTATTTCCCATGCACTTTTTGTTAATGAAATATTTATCGTGATTACCAAATATTTTAATACAGTTGTTTAAACTTGCGAGAAGCTCAAGACATTCATTGTTCCACGGACCATAGTTAACAACGTCACCAAGAAAAATATACTGATCTACTTTCCCAAGAGTTTTTAAGAGGATTTCAAACGCAGGCAAATTACCATGTATGTCACTAAAAATTGCAATTTTCATTTTTAATTAATTCATGCAGGTCATTAATCAATAAATGTTCAGGTGACCAGTTTAAAGCATCTTTTGTTTTTTTATTGTTAATAACATACGAAGGGGAATATTTATTCAGTTGAGAAAAAACTATTTCACATCTCTCAATGTCATTACTAATCACTTGCGCGACTTTAAGATTTGAGTATGATTTTCCCGTTGCTCCTAAAAAAATCCCGTTTTTATTATGGAGAGCTGCTTTTAGGCAAATTGTCGCCGCATCATCAACATGAAGATAATCCTGCAATCTTTTTCCTTGATTAGTTAATATAATTTTTCTATTTCTTTTTGCATCTCTTAATATAATTGGCAGAAAAGATTTGGGCATCATGTCTTTACCATATAAATAACTTAATCTGATAATCGCATATCGCCGAAAACTCGCAGTGACGAATTCACCTGCAATCTTAGATAAACCGTAAATAGTGGGATTATTAAAGCATGTCTCCTCATTTATTATTTTTTTTTGATCGCCATATACCGATACACTAGAAATAAAAATTATTTTTGACTTCCTAAACTTTTTCAGTAGAATTAAAATCGTTTCCACATTAGCTTTAATCAAATCGTGGTAACTCAGGGAAAAATTTCCCGTTGATAAAAAAATCATTTCGTAATTATCATCAAGATTATCAATGTTATCAATATGTATTTGTTCGCAGTTTGCCGGCAAATTGTTTCTGTTTTTAGAATACACGACTGATACTTTCCATCGATATGCTAAACATTTTTCAACAAGATGCCTGCCGAGGAAACCGTTTGCTCCGACAATTAATACTTTCATATTTGTAGTTTTATAATCGTGTGAAAAACTCATTATTAAGCTTATTTGTCTTTATAATTTCCTCTATCTGTTTTGGTTCAATAACTAATTCTTTCCAGTATCTTAAGATTGACAGTTCTTTTATAGAGAACGAGGGCTTTTTACCATAACAAATATAGTCAGCAACCATTTTCGGTTCATTAAAACCACAAATAGCTCTTGCTGCGGTCGTGCCAGAACAGCGGGCATTAATTTCAAAAATATAGGGGATATTTTTCTTCAGGCGCAGTTGAACGTTACAAGCTCCAAATGGTTTAAGAATCTTCATTATTTTAAATACGAGATCTTCGATTTTTTGATTTTTTTCAACGAAACATTTATACGTGTCACCATCTCTTAATATCCGTCTCATCACGATGACACCATAACATTTTCCGTTCAGATTTATGCTCCCACAGGTGTATTCGTCCCATTCAATATATTCTTGCACAATATAGTCTTTGACATAAAAACCATCTTTTGAAAAAAGATTTGTCAGACCGTTTTCATTTTTTACTAAGAAAACATTTTTTGATCTTGAACCGCCAATTTTTTGTTTAATAATGACCGGATAGTCAAATTTAGCCTTTTTATTAAAAAAATCTTCAGCTTCTCTCGTTTTAGATATGGAAATTCTATCCTTTAATAATAAATACGTCTGCAGTTTGTCATCACAGGCATCAATCACTGCTGGACGACTGATGACCACGGTTGTTCCAATTTTTTCAAATCTTTTTGTATTTTTCGAAAGAATTGATAATTCAGTGTCGGAGCCGGGAAAAATTATACGGCATTTTTCCTTTTCACAGATTTTTAATAGTGAACTGATATAATGGAGCTCATTTGCCCGAGGAATAATATAAGCCACTGGAACAGCATATAAACCTGCGCTTAAAATATTTGCATCTAAACCAATTAGATGATAATCAGAATCACTTAACGCTTTCACAATACTTTGTCCGACTCCCCCACCAACACTTGTCACAGCAATTTTTATGAGATTACTTTTCATATATAATCATGCATGTTTTATCAACATTCTCTTATTAATTATAAGATTTTCTAATATTTTTATAATTTTTGGCGTTCCAGACCCGTTGCCCCAAGAGTTATGACAAAAAGATATTTTTTTTAAAAACTTTTTATCATATAATGATTTTTTCATCGCCTTATATATTTCTCCTGCATCATGGTTAACATTGATAATGTTTTCTCCTTGCGGTCGACCAAGCTGTCTGATACCAATATTAACAACGGGCGTTTTATAAAAAGATGAGTCCACAATTCCGGCGCTACTATTACCTACCCAAACATTTGCTTCCTTTTCCAGAGAAAGAAAAATTTTATGATCGATGTTGGGGAAAATATGGAATACTGGATTATTTTTTTCTTTATTTATGATTTTTATCATATCACGGCTACCTGCATCAGCATTTGGGTATATAACTATTACCGGCAAATTTATTTTTTTAATCGCTTCTATCGTTTCTTTCATCTGCTTTGCAGCTTCATTTATTTCTTCGCTGACCGGATGTTGAGTGACTAAAACAAATTTTGATCCTGTGGCAATTTTAAATTTCTCAAACAATTCTTTTCTTGCTAAAAGATTTTTATTGGCAGATGAATCAAGACCAAGAGCACCAACAACATGAATTCGCCATTTTTCTTCTCCCATGTTAATTAGTCGATTTTTTGCTTCTTCTGTTGGAGGAAAATGGATATGAGACATTTTGCTAATGGCATGACGAGTCGAATCATCAATAGTGTTTGTTATATCGCCTCCATGAATATGAACAATAGGTATACCAAAATATAAAGAAGTAATCGCTACGCACAGCATCTCGGATCGATCACTAAATACTAAAGACAGATCTGGGCGATTTTTTGCAAAAATTTCTGTCAGTTTACTGAGGAGTTGAGAAGTAAAACGAGCCATGCCTAAACGATTATTGGTTTTAAAAACAACGTTAATTGTCGAAACTTCTGGGAAATCACGTTTAACAATATCAATTGTATGGCCATAATCAGACATTAAATGCATGCCTGTCGCGTATAGTTGGAGTTTTAATTTCGGGCTTTGCTGAATTTTTTGCAAAACAGGCTGCATGATACCATAATCCGCTCTTGTTCCTGTTATAAAAGCAATTGTTTTTTTATTAGAATTCATCAAATATTATTAGAAATGAGATATTAATAACTGCTCATTTTTCTTTATATTTCTTTTTAGAACCAGTCCGATAAGCTTTTCAAAATAAACCGGAGATAAACCATCTCCTGGTCTTTTGGCTTCTAAATCATTAGTAGATATAATATGCCCCTTTTTCATCCTGTGTGCCGCAACGACACTTTTCCTCATCGTTTCCAACATTTCCCCTGTTTCACTCTTAGTCGGTTCCTTTTGCCAATTTCCAAGAATCTTTTCTGTTATTCTTATAGCTTTGATTCGCGATTTCAATTCTTGGGGACTTGCTGAAGCAATGTGATCCGGTCCCGGTAACTTTTTATCAAGAGTAAAATGACACTCGTACATCATGGCTCCGAGAGTAGTCGCGGCTATGGCAGCTTCATTTCCCAAAGTGTGATCGGAATAACCAACTAAAACGTTGACTTTTTGGGCGATGGTTAACATCGATCTTACATTTGCCTCATCTGCTGGGCATGGGTAGCTAGTTGTGCATTGTAAAACAATAATTTGATCATTGCCCTTCGATTGAAGATAAGCAACCGTATTTCTAATTTCTTTTAAAGTTGCCATACCCGTACTCAGAATGACAGGCTTGCCAAGTTTAGCAATTTTTTCCAACATGATGTAATTTGTTAAATCTCCTGAAGCTATCTTATAGGCTGGCATACGCAAAGAAGCAAGCATATCAACGCTTTGTTTACCACCGTGCGGTGTGGAAAGAAATATGATCTCTTTTTTTTTACAATATTCGTTAATTTTACCAAAATCTTTATCTTTTAACTCAATTTTCCTAATCATCTCCAGTTGACTTTTTTCTTGACCAATATTTTTAATTTGATAACCGACCATTTTCCCTCGCGGAATAACAACATTTTCTGCTTTAAATGTTTGAAACTTGACTGCATCGGCACCAGCTTCTTTTGCTGCGTCAACTAATTTAAACGCCAAATCCAAATTTCCGTTATGATTAACTCCTGCTTCGGCGATAATGAAGCAAGGATGACCTTGACCGATCTTTTTATTTTTAATAGTAATCGTTTACGCTTAATTAATATCAATATTATACTGATATAAACTTATTCATCAACATAAAATTGATATTAATTTTTAATTACTCGAGGAAATTAGCGGAAACCTCGAAACGCATTATTTTTTCCTGTGTAAAGTTGTCTCGCGCTTTCAATGATTTTTTGTTTAGAATCTTCGAAGTATGCGGTGAGCAATTTTTTATTAGCCCGAAATAAAGCCTTGTGGAATTCGTCGTCTGACATATTGGTGAAGTTAACCGCTAAAAGATCGGAGTTAACATGTTTATTCTCGTAAAAATCTTGGCAATCTTTAAGCAATCCTTTTTCTATTGCATAATAATAAAGAGGTGAACCTGGGTAAGGTGTCACCGGACGGATAGTTCTTCTTTGCGCGTGATCGTCGTATTTCAGGAGAAATTCAACGTCTTTTTTTAAGACTGCTTTCGTTTCACCGATGTTGCCAAAAATAATATTTAAACCCGGATTGATACCAACCTGCAATGTGTTTTTAATGCCATCGTGAATCATTTTAACTGTTAATCCTTTTTTCATGACATTCAAAGCATCTTGATCCATTGATTCAATTCCGTAATTAATGAATGTGCAGCCTGCTTTTTTCATTAATTTTAAAACGTCAAACTTTGCAAAATTCAAGCGTCCGTTGCAACCCCATTTGAATTTGACTTTTGATTTCAGCAATCCTTCACAAACTTCAATCGTTCTGTCTACTGAACTCATCAGTAATTCGTCTGAGAAAACAATTGAAGTAATGGCATAGTCTTTCTGCAGCTTTTCCACTTCTTCAAGAATATTTTTAATCGAACGGGGTCTGAACCCTTTATCCATTCTGTAACAAAAATTGCACTGAAAGATACATCCCCTTCCAGACAACATCGGCATACAACGCTCATT
The DNA here is from genome assembly GCA_041742375.1 of Patescibacteria group bacterium. GTDB lineage: Bacteria > Patescibacteriota > Microgenomatia > JBGSIU01 > JBGSIU01 > JBGSIU01. The sequence goes on along the minus strand of JBGSIU010000044.1, from coordinate 55,838 downwards.
ATTCTCAAGACCCGGAAGAGTACGCATCAAAGCATAGTGATCTAAGGGAAACAGATCATAAGCAGGAAAATCAATTTGGTCAATATTGGCGATTAATGGTCTTCTTTCGTTAACGATAATTTTTTTGCCATCCCTGTATGCTATTCCTTTCACTGAAGAAAATTTTCTTTTCTTCTCCAAAGCTTCCATGATTTCGACTGTTGTAATTTCACCTTCTCCAATTACAATGATATCAGCTTTAGTTTTTTTCATAAAATATTCCGGTTCAGGTGCCGGTCCATGACCGCCCAGAATGTAAAAAGGTCTGTACTTTGATCGATTTATTGCTTTTGATATTTGAAGAAGTTTACGATATTGATAATATCCGGCGATCACACTAACTCCGACCACGTCAAATTTTCTTTTATCAAGGAACTTTCTTAGATGTGATTCTTTCCAATGATAAACATCCTGGCTATAAATTGTCACCTCATGCCCTTTTTTCCTCAAAACGGTTGCCACATACGCCAAGCCTTGCGGAAACCAAGAAATATACGAATCATTATCATAAACCACCAATAATACTTTCATATCAACAACATTATAATACTGTAAGCATTATAATTAACAATATTTTAATCGTCTGTACCTCCATTCCAAACATTGTGCCGTAACCTCCATTGATTTCCAACTATTTTCCAAAGATGCGGAGATCTGAATTTATTACAAAGTTTATGAAAAAATTCAGGTTTAATTTCCAAGTAATCCATTACCTCCTGAAAATACTTGTCTGGGAATTCTCCGTCAAATTTTTTTACCAAAGCAACACCTTCTTCACGAGTTAAATGTTTATTTCTGATCTCCTGAGAAGCATCATATGTCGCCCTACCAATTCCAAACTTTATATATGTTGTGTAATAATGAAGGTCGTCAATTTTATCATCAATACTGTTATATTTACTATATGTTCCCTGAGTTCGAAAAGGTCTGGGCTGAAAACCTGTGTGTTTAACTGCAAAGTAATATGCTTCTTGCGGAACCCATTTAAGATAATAACCGAGATAGTGAACTTGTAAATTACGATTTTTAAGCTCGTTATAATGCACCGGTAAAAATGCCATCAAATCCGAAAGTGCGATTTTATATTTTTCGATTAGTCTACTGATTTTTACTCCGCTTAAAAAAATATTATCGAGATTAGAAATGGAATAATATGATTTTGTTCTCAACGATGTTGAGTTGTCTGCGATTGGGTTTCCATATTCCGCTTCGTTCTCACCATAAAAAATGAGGGGGATTTTATATTTAAGAGCGATTTTGGGCCCTAAATTTTTTTGGCCGAGGATAAAAGTATGAAATGGATGCAGAAGATTTTCAATCGCAAGTTTTGTTAAAAGCTTCATAACCCGACCATTTGGTTTGAAAGCTATGTTGTCAAAACCTCCGATTTCTATCCAATTTTTGAAATTTTTGTATCCATAATCGGTGTAAAGGATTGGTGACCATGTCACGGTTAATGGATGCATGCCATATTTATATTTTAAAAGGTGAGCTTGACAAGCACTATCCTTTCCTCCGCTTCCAGGCACGACACAGTCGTAATTCCCGTCATTTCGGCGATATTTGTCAAGCAGTCTCATCAGTTCTTTTTCTCTCTCTTTCCAATCAATTTTTTCTTTCTGCTTTGCGGCCAAACACGCATCGCAAACTCCGCTCTCGTCTATATGCATTGTGGCTTTTTTGCTTTCCTTCTTGTTGAAAAATTCAATTGATGACGCTGGACGCTGATTCGATATGACACAATTCGTGCAAAAGACAACTTTTCTCGGCAAGCCAAATTTAGTTTTAACTTTTTTCATATTAATTTATAAATTATGTATCCAATTTTTGTAAATTTGTAATCCAATCTGCCCACTTTTCTCCGGATGAAATTGTACTGCAAAAATATTATTATGCAGGATGCCCGAACAATATTCAACCCCTTCGTAAGAAGTTGCGCAAACTTCGTCTTCTTTGTTGCTTGGGCAACAATAGTAATAGTGAACAAAATACATATACGCAAATTCTTTCACATCGCTTAATGGCGAAAGCCCCCATTGTTTTTTTTTCTTTTTAACGTGATAAATTTTATTCCAGCCGATTTGTGGAACTTTAATTTTGTTTTTAGATCCATAAGATGAAGGAAACCTCATTATTTTGCCTTGAATTAAATTAAGTCCTTTATGAATCCCAAATTCTTCGCTTTGGGAGAAAAAGAGCTGCATTCCCAAACAGACGCCCATAAAAGGTTTTTTCTTTTCAACCAACTGAATAATCAAATCTAATAAATCTAACTTTTTTAGATTTTGCATTGCCGCGCCGAAGGCACCAACTCCCGGAAGAATGATTGCATCGGCATTTTTAATATCTTTTTTGTCTGAAGTGATGGAAGACGCGCCGCCGACAAAATCACAGGCATGTTTTATACTGAATAAATTGCTCATTTTATAATCAATAATCGCGATTTTCGGTTTAATCATTAATTTTTATAAATATTGGTATAATTTTCAGGACAGACGTACTGGTATTTTTTTCTTAGATAAAAAAAATTTAATCGATTCAATATTGGCTTCAACAAAAGAAGCATCCGGGTTTAAATTTTCATTCTTTAAAAATTCGATATTCCCTTCATCTTCATAACCATCAATGCGTTTATGTTTTTTGATATAACTATAATGCAGTATCGATGAAACAGAAACTGCATCGGCCCCTGCAAAAATAATCGCTTCGGAGAGATCTTTCATTGAACCTGCTCCACCACAGGCAACAGTTGTGATCGAAACTCTACGCGCGACCTTTTTAATTAATTCCAAATCATATCCTTTCCCTGTCCCCTCATTATCAATTGAGGTTAAAAGAATTTCTCCGGCTCCCAATTTTTCAACTTTTTTTGCCCAGGCAACAACTTCAATCCCCGTATATTCTCTTCCGTTGTCGGTATATGCCAGATATTCACCATTATTTTGTTTTAGTGCTTCTATGGAAACAGTAATCGTTGATGAACCAAAAATATTGGCTGCCTCACTTATAATTTTTGGGTTTTTGATGGCCGCCGTGTTTAACGCAACTTTGTCTGCCCCCGCTCTTAGAATTCTCTTTATATCTTCTATTGAACGTATACCCCCACCAACCGTTAGTGGAATAAAAATTTTGGCGGCTGTTTTAGAAATAATATCATCCAAACTATTTCTGCCATATAAACTTGCAACCGTGTCAACGTAAATTAACTCATCAATTCCTTCATTAAAGTAATATTTAGCAAACTCTTCCGGTTTTCCCAACACTCTCAAACCTTCAAGATGTATCCCCTTAACCAAATTAGGACCTTTAATATCAAGTCGCGCGATAATCCTATGAAGCATATGCTATATAGAAATATATTTTTCTTTAATTAAAAATTCAACAAATCTGAAATCAATTTCATTATCTATATCAATTGAAGAGTATTCATCCATTTGATATATGACAGTTTTGTCGCTAATCGGTGAAAGATTTTCCTTTTTCAGGAGATAACTTCTGTCATAGATGTAAATCGATCCGTTAATTGCATAAATTTTTGGCGCATCCTGACGTCTGGTTATTTGTCTGTCGGCGTTTTTACACAGACGAATTTCCATTCTGTTAACTTGTTCAACTAAATTGAAATATGGATTTTTGTCTGAATTTGAGACACTGATAAGCATGTGCGGTTTCGCTTTAAGAAAAAGCTTTAAGCAATTTTTTAAATCTTTAATTTTCCTCACGGGCGATGTCGGCTGCAAATCAACAACAAAATCATATTTTTCACGATATATTTTTTCACATTCCAGAAGTGCGTGGCGAATGACTGGTAATTTTGGACTTTTATCTTCAGCAAGCTCTTTTGGTCGTAAAAACGGAACTTCAGCTCCGCAAGTTTTTGCTATTTTTGCGATTTTTTCCGAATCCGTACTGACCACAATGTGTTTAGCTCTTCCCCATTCTCGTGCTTGTTGAATCGTGTAGTAAATTAAAGGAGAACCGTTTAAATTTTTTATATTTTTATTTTTAACACCTTTTGACCCACCTCGTGCACAAATTGTCAACAATATTTTATTCATATATTTGTAAGTTCATATTCGATTGCACTTTTACCTTTTCTTAACACACTTTTTTTATTTTTAAAACCTAGGGCTAAAAAATAATTCATTGATTTTACATTCGTTGTTAAAACATATGCTTTAATGCTTTTTATATTGGGAAATGTTTCACGAAGCTTTTTAATTGCCTCATTAAAAAGAATTTTTCCTAATCCCTTCCCTCTAAATTCTTTTACAATTACAATAATTCCTACAAGAGCAGATTTTTTATCTATATTTAATATATCTAAACGAATGAGTCCGGCTGTTTTAGAATTATATTCTAATATTAAATGGATATTATTTTCCTCTGAGATCATTTTATCAAACCATCTTTTATGAGCTTGTTTAGATATTTTTTTGTCGTTAAAAGAAAATTTACGTAACTCTTTATCGTTTCTTATGCTCAAAATTAATTGCGAATCATCTTTCGTGACTGTACGGATAATAGTATGATTTATAGACAACATATAAATAGAAGGTTTTTATTCTACATGCTCCCATTTAAGAGGCGTGCCCCTTTTTAAATTGAAACGCATTTTTTTACCCAATAATTGGCTTAAATATTTTGGCGGCAAACCAAATCCCGGTCTCACGGACCGAATATTTTTATTTGTTAAAATATCTCCTTTTTTTACATTTTCTGACACAAAAAGAGAGGGACAAAGTTCGCGGTTTTTCCTTTTCTTATCAGTTATTTCATACGTTACTCTTCCTAATGCCTTTTCAGCTTCTCTAACAGCCGTAACCATCTCTTTAAACTCTTTTGGCTCTAAGGAAAAAGCTGAATCTGGACCGCTAAGCTTCTTATCTAGGGTAAAATGTTTTTCTATCATTTTTGCTCCAAGCGCGACTGCAGCAATTGAAACGGTTTGCCCAAGTGTATGGTCGGATAAACCGATTAGAGTTCCGAAAGTACTCGCCATATTCGGCAATGTTTTTAAATTCATCTCTTCGAGCAAAGCAGGATATGATGACGAGCAGATGAGAAGGATTATTTGATCGTTTCCTTGACGCCTGCATGCTTCGACTGCTTCTGCAATATCAGAAATCCCAGCGACACCGGTTGGAATTATCATGGGTTTACCTTTTGAGGCAGTTTTTTCAATTAAGGGAATATCGACAATTTCGAAAGAAGCAATTTTATATGCGGGAACTTTTAATTTTTCCAAAAAATCAACTGCAGATTCGTCAAACGGTGTGGAAAAAAATTCCATACCAAGGTTGTGGGCAACTTTTTGAAGCTTCGAGTGCCAAGCCCATGGCGTGTATGCTGTTTTATATAGCTCATAAAATTTTTGTCCGTCCCAAATTGTGCCTTGATGGAGTGTAAAATATTTATTATCGCAGTCAAGAGTTATTGTATCAGGGGTGTAGGTTTGAAGCTTAACTGCGTCAGCCCCCGCTTTTTTCATGGCATGAATCGTTTCAACAGCCAGGTCATATTTCTGCAAATGATTGGCCGACATTTCTGCCACAAAATATACCGGAGAATTTTCGTTTATTGTCTTGTTGCCAATCTTAATTTGTTTCATTTTTGACTACTTCAAATTTTCCCAAAAGGGAATTATGAGCGTATTTTACATCAGAGCAAAGAATTTTCATATTATTTAATTTAATAAACGCTTTTGGATATCCTTCGGCATCGAGCATACGGATAAAATCATATAAATTATTTAGACTTTTTCCGTTAAATTCTGCCAAATTGCTTTCTTCTGATTTTCGCCTTTTGAAAATAACGATTTTCCCTTTTTGCGGTTCAGGATAAAGGCCTTTTTCTAAAATTTCGGTTATCATTCTGAAAAAAATGATTTTAGATATTTTCGAAAACAACTCTTGTGCTGATCCTCTCTTGATGTTTATTCCCGTTTGAAGATAAATATCCCCTGCGTCAATTTCTTTGGTTATCTTATGGGCTGTGATTTTTGTTTTATAAATTTTTCGCGAAATTAAATTTTGCAGGGGACTTCCACCACGGCCAAATGGTAAATCTGTTTCATGGAAATTGACACATAAAAAGTTTTCGTAAATTTCTTTTTGAACAATCCACGACCAGTGAGGGAAAAAAATGTATTTTGGGGCTATTTTTTTTACTTTTTCAATCGTTAATCCGTCTTTTTCGGTTATTATCTCTACTTTTATCTTTTTACTCAATTTTTGTTTTAAAATTCGCGCATTTTTTATGTTCCAAGATTTAATAGTGACAATCAAAATAGTATTCATTTCATGATCCTAACTGCTTCAAAGGCCTCGACAAAATCGAAGCCAGTTTTAATTCCATGACTTTCGGCTTCGAGTTTTATTCCTCTTGAAGAGCGCGGATGGATGTTTTTCTTGATTTCGCTTAGATACTGCTCCATGGCTTTTATTTTGATATCGATAAATTTTGAAATATCAAAAAAAACGTTTGGTGAAAATGTTTGCGGAAAATTCCATTCAGTGGATGAAATTGTTTCAAAAGAATATATTTCTTGGACAAGTTCTCCTTTAATCGGTCGTGTTGCAGTTATAACTGCTCTGTATGTTGTCCTGTGGTCTATATTCAAATCATTTCTATAGTGGGTAAAAATAACTTTTGGATTAATTTTATTTTTCACTTCTTCAATTTTTTTCACGATTTCAATAAGCGGAAGTTCATCAAATCTATTGTCGGGAAGACCAAGATTTATGACTTTCTTTACCCCGAGAAGTAAATTTGCCTTATCCGTTTGCTTATGCAGAGTCCATATCTCTTTTTTTCTTTTTGCTGAGTTTCGTCTTCTGTCTCTTGCGGTAATTCCTTCACCCAAAATCAAAACATTGACTTCCTGTCCTTCAGACGACAATCTCGCAATTGTTCCACCACAGCCTAAAACTTCATCATCCGGATGAGCGGCAATGATAAGAATATTATTTTTCATATTATTCACACAACGGATAATATATGTGTTTTTTTCATTTAATTGCAACAACAACTAGAAAATCAAAATTCTCCGATTGAGAATTATAACTTCTGGACACTGTTTCTAAATATTCTATTTTAAAATTATTTTCTTTAAGCTTTTTTGCAAGATAAAATTGATTGGTGAAACGACATGGATAATCATTTCCATAGAAAGGGGAGGTTTTTCTTTTAATACCATTTATTGTAAACTCATCAATTTTTTCAGATGGCAAATAATTGATAAATGCTTGTGACGTTACAGAAGGAGTGTAGGAAAAAAATTTCCCTCCTTTTTTAAGAACTCTTCTGACTTCATGTAAAAAAATTTCGTATTCTTTCGTTGTTAAACAATAAGACGAAAATACGTCAAAGACAACCTCAAAGAAATTCTGTTTGTATGGAAGTTTGACCATGTTCGCTTTTCTTAAATCGGCATTTACTCCCCAAGACATAAGATATTTTCTCGCTAATTTAATTGATTTTTCTGAAATGTCAATCCCGTAAGTGCTGAATCCCTCGCGAGCAATCGGCCATAAATTTGCTCCCATTCCACAACCAACTTCAAGCATTTTAATTTTTTGCCTGACTTTTTTGTTTGTTCCAAAAAAATCCCGACCTAGAAATCTGATCAATTCTTCATTTGGGTATTTCCTTTGAGCGGAATCACCCATTTCCTGATATGAATTTTCGTACCACTTTTCCGGACTATTTTTTACGTTTTGTTTTTTCATATAACTGAATTATTTTTTCTGATTGCTCATTAATTTCTCTTTTCATCAAGCCTGTTTCGTAATATTTAACCCCTCGGAATAGAGAAACTGTTGATCCTCCAAATCCGCGCTTAAAAAAGGAAATATTAATATCTTTGTTCGATGGAAAATCAAAAAGTTGGGGACCGAATTGCTGCCAACCAATCTCCATTTTTGAAAACTTTCGGTTTACGTAATATTCAATCGCCGACCAAATGATTAGGTGTTCAATTGGTACTTTTACTTTAAAATTGGGGTTGTCGGAAGACGATGCATAATAAATATTTCTATTATGATGGAAAAAATAGCTGAAGGCAATAAATTTCTTTTCAAACATTAAACCTATAAGCATCGCGTTGTCTTTTTTTAACAATTCAAACTGCAGATCAAAAGTTTTTATATTTCTGGTAATTCTGCCGGCTGATTTATGGTGTAATTTTCTATATTCTTCATGAATTTGATATTCCGGATTTTTACAATCGATTATTTTAATTTGATATATTTTTGATGATTGATTAATAATTGATTTATAACTTGACCTAAAGGAACTTTTTATCTCAGAAACTGAATTACGTAAATCTATAATTTCCGTGGCGATTGACGAATCAAGAAAACCGTATTGCGTTAAATGATTAAAATCCCAATTCTGTGAACAAGGATCTGTCATCATCTTTATTTTTTTAATTTTTTTTGTTTTCGCATAATGATCTATTTGGTAAAAACAAAAATTTTCTATTTTTTTTCTGAATTTTTTGTCATATTTCATTGAAACATCGGGCGACGGCATATAATCATCCCCTGATGAAGCTTGAAAATGTGAATTATTATTCTCTATCAGCAAAGGGCAAATTGCTAAAACATTCTGTCCTTCTTTAATCAAAAACGATAAGTCTTTTTGAAACGATTTTGAATACTCTTTTTGGTAGACAATCCAGTCATTTAAATATCGCCAGGAAACCGTCGGATTGGTTTGGAGATAGGAATTCCACATTTTATTGAAATTACGATGTTTTTTTTCAACTATTTCAAGCATAATTTAATTTAATCTTTGAAATCCGGATTGACAAACCTGACCCTTTAGTCTTTTTGCCAAATCTCTTTTTTTAAGAGAAGCGGATAATCCGATAAATACTAAATTTAAAGCTGAAAGGTATCGTTTCACATGCTTTTCCTTATGAGCAAACGAAGGATAAAATCCGTTTGTTGCAAGAAATCCTTTTTTCAACATTTCCTGCACAAAAAATGTTTTTGCCGCAAGTTTGTTCTCGCAAACAAAATCAAAGTGGGAAAGAGTTGCAAATCCTGAAATATGAATTTTGATATTATTTTTTTTAGCTGCCTTTTTCCAGCCTTCCATGATTAATTCTCCAATCTTTTTTAAATGAGAATCTACCTTACGGGCTTTCATTTTACTTATGGTGGCAATTGCCGCAGTTGGGCCAATTCTTTCAGTCCAGTATGTACTGCTTATGAATGTATCCTGAGCGATATTCATAACATTCTTTTTCCCAATGATTGCTCCCATGGGAAAACCGTTACTCATGGCTTTGGCAAAGACCGCGATATCTGGTTTAATGCCCAAAATAAGATGTGCGCCGCCAAGACAAAGCCTGAATCCGGTTGAAACTTCGTCGACAATCAACGGAATTGAATATTGAAGGCAGACTGTATGAATCTTGTCGATAAATTCTTTGTGTGGGTAAATATTTCTAATCGGCTCAAGAATAATTGCCCCTACATTATTTATATTTTCTTTAAAAACTCTTATAAATTCTTTCGCATTATTATATTGAAAAGGAATTGCTGTTCCTTTAAGTCCTCGCGGCACACCCAGAGGATTCAAACCGGCGAGCAGATGACCGTCAAGATTTTTATCGTCCGCTAAATTAGCCGAAAGATACCAATCATGCCATCCGTGATAGCCACAAAATAAAACAACATCTTTCTTTGTTTTTGCTCGTGCAATTCGAACCGCAATGGCCATCGCTTCACCACCACACCTCGCAAATCTGACTTTTTCTGCCCAAGGATGAAGGTCAAGCAAAATTTTTGCCAATTCAACTTCCTCAAAACAGTTTAATGTGGTTATCGAAGCTTTATCAATTGCTCTTTTTACCTGCCTGTTAACATCTGGGTCGGCATAGCCCAGGATACATGAACCAATACCCATTGAACTCATGTCTAAATATTTTTTTCCATCTAGATCCCAAACCTCGCAACCTTTAGCTTTTTTATAATATGCCGGCCACAATCCCGGAGCATACATCTCTTGGCGTTTTGACAAAAGCTGAGTACCTCCGGGAATTATTTTCTTCGCCTCTTCGTATAATTTTTGCGTTTTGTTCATAATATATTTTTCACTATTTTATCGTTTTGCAAAGATTTGAGATAGCCTTCATTCCTGGTAATATTTGAATTTATTCTTTCTAGTTCGGGGCGTATATATAATAACTTCAAAATTTCTTTCATTCCGAAATAATTGCTATTTTTATATAAATATTTATATATTTTTTCAATAAATAAAAAATCCTTTGCTTCATCAAGTGTCCATCTTTTTCCACTATAATCTTTTTTAGCTCCAACACTATGAAGTTTAAAAATTTCACAATGTTTTCTCATATATGGCGTAACATGCTCTCTTTCTGATTTAAGTTTTGCATTTACCCAGGCTTTTTCAAGCGTCGCAAATTTAAAAATCTCTATATCTTCTCCGTCCGGAAATTTTTCGAGAAGAGTGTTTGACGTGTAATCAACTTTGTATTTCAGATGAGCGTTAATTACATCATCAATTATTATTGGGTCTATCAATGGGCAATCCGAGGTGATACGAATAATATTTTTTGCGTGATATAGCTTTGCCACTTGATAATATCTGTCCAGCACATCTTCTTCACTTCCTCGGTAAATGGGGATTTTGTTTTTTTTACATAAAGACGCTATTTTTGAATCAGCACTATTTGTTGTTGTTGCAACGACAACAAGATTAACTAATCTACATTTTTTAATACGGCTTACGACATGTTCAAGAATTGTTTTGTCAAAAATTTTCAGCAACACTTTTCCCGGCAACCTTGTTGACCTAACTCGAGCTTGAATAATTGCTAAATTTTTTATTTTCATGTTTTTTCCCAATTAATAGGAAGTATAATTTTTTCGTTATCTAATTTTAGACATAGCAAATCATTATATATCCGTTTTACTTTTTTAACTGCATTGAATGCCTCAGCATTTTCTTTTAGATTGTCCAAGCTGTCAACCCCAACCAATATCTTATCTATATTTTTATTTAGTTGAACAAAATTAAGACAAATTACTGAAAGCGGCAAACTATTTTTATACGCAATTTCATTTAGAGATTTTATTCTGTCTCCCATCCTCTTGAAAAAAACTCCAAGCTCATTTTCTTTCTTAAAAAAAAGTCCCTGTAAAAAAATAGATCGTGCGTAAATTTTAATTTTTTTACGTTTAAACTCTTTAAACAAAACCTCAAATCTTCTGTCAAAAAGGTTATACGGAATTTCCAAAATATCAATGGGTATTTTTTGTTTTAACAAATATTCTGCTTCTTTCGGAAAATATAGAGAGAAACCAATTTTATCAACACATTTTTCTCTTTTTAATGCGATTAATTTTTTATATATTTCTTTATTTCTTTTATAACTATCGAATTTGTGAATTAGAAGTCCGTGGATTTTCTCCATTCCTAGGTTTGATAAACTGGTATTTACTTCATTTTCTATCTCTGAAGCATTTGTTCCACTGCATTTTGTTATGATTTTTAATCTCTGCTTTCTTTTTCTCAGATATTCACCGATAACTTGCTGAGCATTCCCGTAGGCAGTTGCCGTGTCGATTTCTTTAATTCCATGAGATATGGCGTAATCAAGAATTTTGAAAACTTCAGGTATTTTAATTTTTCCGTTTTTGTTATTAATCCCATAATTCAGTCCAAATTGAGCTGAACCTAAAATTAATTTTTGCATGTATTTTATTTTCTATAAGTCAGAATCAAAAGCTCAAGGCCCGTTTTGGCATAAATATACCTTTCTTTTTCCCATTTGGATTTTTGGGGAAGAATACTGTCAAAATCTGCTTCTGTTCGCATATAGCATCCTCTGTCAAATTTTCGAATTATAGAAGCAAAAGGATAAAACCAAAAAGAAACAGGTAAAACTGCGTCAAAAATTAATACCTCTCCATTTTTTTTACACACCCTTATCATTTCTAAAATAGATTTTCGAGCAACGTTATCTTCCAAATGATGAAGTAAACCAAACGACCAAACTATTTTAAATTCTTGTTTTTTAAAAGGAAGGGTGTCGGCAGATCCAAGTTTTGCTTTGTCGCATGTTTTATTAAACTCTGACACATATGATTTTGAAATATCAAGACCAAAAGGTTTATACCCAAGCTTCCACAGTCGGGAGCTTGGTCCGCACCCAACATCAAGAATATTCTCATCTGGCGAGACGAATCTAAATATTTCTTTTAGCTTTTTTAAAATAAGTTTTTCTGACCCATAACCTAAAATATCTTGAATCAAATTATAAAGAAAAGGTCGTTCTAAAATTTGGGGCATTCTTCCTTTTAGACTTTGAAATCTATCCGTTTCGTTTATCTCAAGCGTTTTTTTCAAATTTTTAATAACAAAGCTTGCTTCATTTTTTGTAAAACCGTTATAAAGCGGCAAAAGAATGCTTTTTGATGATAAATCTTCGGAAGCAGACAGTTTGCCACGAAGTTTATATTTACAATATGCGGATGTTTTATGAGCAAGCATTATTCCGCGCCGAGTACTGATTCCCACATCAAGTAGTTTTTGCATAATTTCATCTCTTTTGTTTTCATTGATTCCGGCAAAATAGATCGGATACGACTGAAAGTTTGGTTTATTTTTTGGATCAATTTTTGGCAAAATAATTTTTTCGGTTTTTGCAAATGCTTTATTGTAAAACTCGGCCAATTTGGTTCTCTCTTTAATCAAGTAATTAATCTTTTCAAGTTGCTTAATGCCTACGGCCGCCTGAATATCTGTCATTCTATAGTTATAACCGAGTTCAAGATAATCTTCATTAATAATCCTGTTTGAAAAATGACGCTCTCTGTCATTCACACTCATTCCATGTTGCCTTAATCTTTTTAGCCGCTCATAATAATCTTTGTTTGAAGTGGTGATCATGCCCCCGTCGCCAGTCGTGATTACTTTTCTCGGATGGAATGAAAAACAAACCAAATCAGAATGTGAACCTATTTTTTTACCTTTATATTCTGAGCCGACGGCACAGGCCGCATCTTCTATTAGAACGAGACTATGCTTCAGGCAAATTTTTTTAAAGGCATCAATATCGGCCGGCCAACCCATCTGATGGACGATTAAAATACCTTTTGTTCTCTTGGTGATTAATTTTTCTGCGCTTATTGGGTCGATATTGTATGTTTCTTTTTCACAATCTGCGAAAACCGGAACTCCTCCCGCGTGACGAATAGAATTTGCCGTTGCAATAAAACTCATCGAAGGACAGATGATCTCATCACCCGCGCGGACACCTGAAACGATGAGCGACAAATGGAGAGCGGCGGTGCAGTTTGAAACACAAACGGCATATTTTGATCCGACAAAGCTCGCGAATTTCTTTTCAAATTCTTCAACTTTAGATCCTTGCGTTACCCATCCCGACAGAATCACATCCGCCGCCGTTTCTGCCTCCGTTTTTGTCAAATATGGTTTTGCGACAGGAATCATATTATTTCTCCCAGTTTCTTAATTTAATTTTTTTATATAATAATTTTCCTTGAGATAATTTTTTATAATAAACAATTGTTTCTTTTAAGCCTTGTTCGAAATCATAAGCCGGTGCAAAACGCGTCATTTCATAAAATTTATTGGCATTAACCCACAATCTCGGTAAATCAGCCGGGCGGTTGCCGGCATGGATGATTTCAAGATTTTGTTTATCCATCAAGTTTAATATCTTTCTAACAATATCGATTATTTTCGTTTCCAGCCCCGCGCCAATATTGATTATTTCACCGGTTAGATTGGGATAATTAATTAAGTCAGCCAGCGCCCGCACCGTATCTCTCACATAAAAATAATCACGGGTGGTTTTCCCGTCACCAAAAACCGTTGGTGGTTTATTATATATGGCCATCACAATTGTTCTTGGAATAATTTCTCCGGCATCACTTTCATAATGGGCACGCGGACCATAGTTATTAAAAATTCTCAGAATCGTCGTCTTTAAACCGTAACATTTATTATATGCAATCGAATAATGTTCGCCGGCAAGCTTACTGGCGCCGTATATCGTAGTTGGTGCCGGGACATAATCTTCCGCGATCGGGAAATGCTTCACGTCGCCATAGATTTCAGAACTCGAGATATAAAAAAATTTTTTTATTTTATTTACTCTTGCCGCCTGAAGCATCCGTAGTGTTCCTTCGGCATTCACGCGATGATTCGCAAGCGGACTATGGATCGAATGGCGAACGCCAAGGCATGCCAAATGAAACACGATATCTACTATTTTTGTTGATTTTAAGGCGTCCTGCTCTTTTAAAATATCTCCTTTGATAAATTGAAAATTTGGGTTAGTCAGGGCAGTTTTTAAATTACTCAAAGAGCCATTTACTAAATTATCTAAACAGATCACAATGTAATTTTTTGCAAGAAGCTCATCGACAAGGTGAGAGCCGATAAAACCGGCCCCACCTGTGATTAATATTTTTTGTTTTTTCATAGATTTATCATTTCATCGATTAAGAAGGCGCTTCTTTTTCTTGAAATATCTAGGGTTCGCCATAAATATTCGGCGATAATCCCGAGCGAAAGATTGGTCACGCCAAAACCAATGGTTAAAATCGCAATTAAAGATGGCCATCCCGGATTTAAATTCCCTGACATGATTGCCCTCAAGGAAATATATATCGCCCAGATAAAACCCACTGTCGAAAGAACTAGCCCCATCACACTCACAAACCTAATCGGCGCATAAGAAAATGACACGAATGAATCGATTAATAATTTGATTTTTTTTGAGAAATTCCATTTTGAGCCGCCGATCTGTCGCGCTTTTTTATCATATGTAATTGTTGAGCTATGAAAACCCATATTCATAATTTGTAAAAAAATTGATGAGTTTGCTTCAATATTTCGATTAAGTTCATTTTTGATTTTATCGCTAAACATAACCACATCGAATCCATTTTCGGGAAAATCACAAAATACAAAAAGTTTCATTAATTTCGCATAAAGTTTTGTCGAAAAATTGGCGATAAATTTGTTTTCGATTTTTCTTCTTTTTGCCCAAATTAAATCATTGCCCTCTTTCATTTCAGCATACATGTTGCCGATTAATGAAAGCGGATCCTGAAGGTCACTTGAAATGAACGTCACCACAGACGCGGCGGCAACTTGTATCCCCGCACGAATTGCCAAGTGGGATCCGTAATTTCTTGTGAGTTTGATAAGCTTTGCCGAATAATTTACGTGTTTCAGTTTTTTTATCGCTTTAACCGAATTATCACTTGATCCATCGTCAACAAAAATAACTTCTGGTTCTAAGTTCGCGTGCTTTTGAAAATATGCATTGAGATTTTTAACAAGCCGATCGATACCTTTCTCTTCATTATATATGGGGATTATTATGCTAATATTGTGTTCCATAAGCTTGTCCCCGCGAAAGCGGGGATCTTAATTATTTATTAATCGGGCAGGATTCCCAACAATTCTTGAATTAGGAGGAAAAGATTTGATAACGTTCGATCCAATTCCAACAAGAGAATTTTTACCAATCTCTATCTGATTGATAAGAGAACTTTGACTGCCAATATAACAATTATCGTGTATTTTTACATATCCGGCAATGACCACCTGTGATCCCACAAGTATATAATCAGCCAGCACAACATCATGATGGATAACGCTGTTTGGCAAAATACAAACATGATTCCCGATAATGGCATTGCTCGTCAGAACAACCCCCGCCATAATTAAAACATTAAACCCAATTTTTACCAAAGGAGATATGTACGCGTTTTTATGAATAACCGTGGCAAATCGTGTTTGGGGTATTTTTAAACTAGCAATCACTTTTTTTCGATTTAAATATGTCGTCGGACTACCGGGAACCGCCAGCAATTTTGCCTCTCGATATTTTTGCAGTACTTCACGGGAAAAAACCGTGAATCCCTCTTTTTTCTTTCCCTGCTTAGTTGATTCATCATCAATAAACCCGATAAATTCGTAATTTCCGTCTAAGCATCCCAAGGCTTCCAAACCATTGCCGTTATATGGAAAGATAAGCAGTTTAGTTTTCATATATTAATATCGATTGATGATTTTAATAATTTTTTTAACTTCGTTGTCAGTTAGCTCCGGATACATTGGCAGTGACAAACAATGCGCAGCCAAATATTCCGTGTTGGGAAAATCGCCTTTTTTATATTTTAAAAAACTATATGCTTTCTGTAAATGACACGGAACCGGGTAATGCATCGCCGGAAAAATATTATGCTTCTCGAGATATTTTTTCAAATCGTCTCTATCTTCTGTAATGACCACAAATAAATGGAAGACAGAATCTGCCCACTTTGGCCGATACTGCATTTTTATTTTTGGGTTCTTTATCAAGCTGCGGTATATTTCCGCAATTTCTTTGCGTCTTGCATTCCATTTATCAAGATGTTTTAGTTTTACGCTTAAAACTGCCCCCTGTATCCCCTCCATTCTCATGTTGTAACCAATTTCATCATGGAAGTATTTTGAAGTACTCCCATGGTTTTTTAATTTAGTAATGTGCTCAAAATATATTTTATTATTGGTTAAAACGCCGCCGCCTTCACCATAACAACCCAAATTTTTACCCGGATAAAATGAAAAACAACCCATTTCGCCAAATGCTCCGACAATTATATTTTTATATTTTGCTCCATGTGCCTGTGCACAATCTTCAACCAAGTATAATTTATGTTTCCGGCATATTCTTGCTACCACATCGACATCGAATGGCTGGCCATAGAGATGTACGCCAATCACGGCTTTTGTTTTTTTAGTTAGAGACTTTTCCAGTTTACCCGCGTCAATTTCCCAAGTGTCAGGATCACAGTCCACAAAAACAGGAACTGCCCCCGTGCAGCTTACGGCAGATGCAGTTGCAATAAACGTGCTTGTGGGAACGATAACTTCGTCAAGAGAACCAATGCCTAAAACTTTAAGCGCAAGAAATATGGCATTTGTCCCATTATTAAGTCCGGAAAAATATTTTGCGTCGGAATATTTCGCAAACTCCTTTTCAAATTTTTCGGAAAATTTACCTCCGGAAAAAGCCGTTTCCTCACACACTTTTTTTATAGCCAACAAAACTTCGCTTTTAATATCTATATATTGTCTTTTCAGATCGGCAAAAGGAATAGGTTTCATAATTAATTATTTAATTTTGCTTCGAACTCGCGCAGGATTTCCCATAACTAAAGTTTTAGGTGGGACATCTTTTGTGACAACTGATCCCGCGCCAATCATTGATCCTTCACTTATTGTTAATCCACAAAGAATTGTAACGGATGAACCAATTGAAACATTATTATTGATAAATGTTTTCTCTAGTTTCCAATCCTTATCGCTTTTCAGGAATCCCATGTCATTCACTGAGCGGGGATATCTATCATTAATAAACGTAACATTGTGTCCGATGAAAACATTATCCTTAATTTCAACCCCTTCGCAGATAAATGTATGACTTGAAATTTTACAGTTTTTTCCGACAACAACACCTTTTTGAATTTCGACAAAAGCGCCAATTTTTGTATTATCGCCGATTTTGCACCCGTATAGATTTACAAATTTCGATATTTTTACATTATTTCCAAGAGACACATTATTAAGACTCGTAAGCGAACCATTTTTCATTATTATTTAAACGGAATTTCTCTTCCGTGCTGTTTTATTGATTTTTGGGACATTTCTAATATTTTTACAACTTTTAAACCGAGAGCGCCGTTTGAAATCGGATCACTCCCTGCATTTATCGATTTTATAAAATCTTTCGCCATTTCAAACAGTGCTTCTCGTATTTCAACTTTTGGGATAAAAATGTCGCCCACGCGATAATCGACCAAAATTTTTCTCTTGTCTTCATCTGTTTTCAATATATAACCGCTATCATAAACCTTAACCTTTTCTGTCGGTTCCATATCATTATAAACAATCATTTTCTTATCCCCTCCGATTAACATCATTCTTATTTTAATTGGCGAGGACCAGGAACAATTAAAATGGGCAATTAGGTCTGATCGATAACGGAGGGTTAAGTATGCGACATCTTCGATGCCGTTTTTCAGATGTGAAACACCAATCGCTTGAACACTTAGTGGATTTTTATTAAATAGATAGCTGAAAATCGAAATGTCATGGGGGGCAAGATCCCATAAAACATTGACGTCTTTTTGAAATAATCCCAAATTGATACGCGTCGAGTCAAAATAGTTAATATTCCCAAGCTCATTTTTATCAATTAGACTCTTGATTTTCTGAACCGCGCCGGCGTACAGGAAGGTGTGGTCAACCATTAAAATCTTCTTTTGCTTTTTCGCCAAATCAATTAACATCTTGGCTTCCGCAACCGATGTTGCCATCGGTTTTTCAATTAAAACATGCTTGCCGTGGCTCAAAGCAGCAGACGCGAGATCAAAATGAGAAGAAACCGGAGTCGCGACAACCACCGCATCAATGTTTTTATTGTTTATAACATTATCACTCAAGTTAACAGTTGCGACACCCGGATATTGTCTTTTTAAAAGGTCGAGTCTGTCTTTTCGCAGATCTGACACGATTTTGATGGAACAACCATCGACAAGCGAAAAATTTCTGACCAAATTCGGCCCCCAATAGCCAAAACCAATAATGCCTATTCTTATCATATGTTATTAAAAGCTTTAAGCATGATAGAAATTACGTGATCAACTTCATTATCGCTTAGTGAAAAATACATAGGAAGACTTATTTCTCTTTCGTAAAAATCTTCCGCCCTTGGACATAAACCTTTTTTGTATCCTAGTCTTTGATAATAGGGATGAAAATATATTGGGATATAATGTACTTGCACCCCGATACCTTTTTCTCTTAACTTCTCAAAAATTATTTTTCGACTCAAAACATTTTTTAATAAAATCGGGAAAAGATGAAATGAATTCTTGACATTTTTTTCTTCAGAAATAAGATCGAAAAAATTGTTATTTTTAAATTTCTCTTGATAGATTATTGCAATTTCTCTTCTTTTTTTGACATATTTATCCAGTTTTTCGAGCTGAGAACTCCCAAGTGCCGCCTGAAAATCAGTCAGGCGATAATTATACCCAAGATGCTGCATTTCATAATACCAATCTCCGTCATTTCTTGTTTTTGATGAGAAAGTTTTTTTTGTTATTCCGTGTGTTCGGAAAATTTTCATTTTCTCATAGTACTCTTTGCTATTGGTTGTAACTGCGCCGCCTTCCCCTGTTGTAATATGTTTAACAGGATGAAAACTGAAAGCTGCCATGTCAGAATATGCACAACCTCCCACTTTTGTGTCTTTATATTTTGCTCCAAGTGCGTGGCAAGCATCCTCGATAATAATCAGTTTATGCTTTCGGGCAATTTTTTGAATAGCTACCATTTCGCAGGGCAACCCACCATAATGAACCGGAATAATTATTTTTGTTTTTTTAGTTATTTTTTCTTCGATAAGACCCGGATTAATGTTCCCGTTCGTTAATATATCAACAAAAACAGGGCGCGCGCCAAGATAAAGACCGGCATTTGCTGTTGCCGCGAATGTCATCGGAGATGTTATGAATTCATCATTCTTGCCGATACCTGCGGCAAAATACGCCGCATGAAGGGCCGCGGTTCCGGAATTAAAACAAACTGCAAATTTTGCATTGGTATTTTTGGCAAGTTTTTTTTCAAAATTATCCACCTCAGAACCCTGTGTTAGAAAATCTGATTTTAAAACACGCACAACTTCCTTAATATCATGACGGCTTATTGATTGTTTTCCGTATGGATAATTTTTCACAGTTTATTATGGTTGTCAATTTTGACATTTTTCAATTGTTTATTTATTTCCGCAGTTTCTAGCCAGACACTATTTGTCCCGGAGGAATAATTAAAGCTATTCTTTATTTTTTTCCCGCCTTTCGGAATAATTTTCTTTTTGCTCCACCAATCAAGTGCGTAATAAGTGATGAAATAATTTTTATATTCGTAGGTTCTTGCCGCATCATCATCAGTCAACATCACCTCGTGCAGTTTTTCTCCCGGTCTAATGCCAACCTCCCTTATTTCCATTTTGCTGTCCATTGCTTTTGCCAAATCTATAATCTTAAAAGATGGACATTTTGCAACATATACTTCCCCTCCTTGACCGTTTTTTATTGCTTCGATTACCAAACTCACGGCTCTTTCAAGCGACAACCAAAATCTTGTCATACGAAAATCAGTTATGGGAAAAAATTTTGCTTTTTGTTCAATCAAATGTTTAAAAAAGGGGACAACAGATCCTCTGCTTCCCGCTACATTACCGTATCGGACAACAGAAAACGAGATATTCTTGTTTCCTGCGTAAGCACTTGCCGATATAAACATTTTATCAGAAACAAGCTTCGTCCCACCGTATAAACTTATTGGATGAACAGCTTTATCGGTTGACAAAGCAATAACTTTTTCAACTTGCCTTTCGATTGCTACATCGATCACATTAATCGCCCCATTAATGTTTGTTTTAATCGCTTCAATCGGATTGTATTCAAGCGCAGGAACTTGTTTTAAAGCCGCCGCGTGAATAACAATATCGATTCCGTCAAATGCCCTCATTAACCTTTCTTTGTCGCGAACATCTCCAAGAAAAAATCTGAGCCGTTTTCCATATTTTCTCCCAAGTTCATTTTTCAAAAGATATTGCTTATATTCGTCCCGCGAAAATATCACTATTTTTCTCGGTTTATATTGTTCGAGAAGAACCTGAGTTACTTCTCTACCAAAAGATCCTGTTCCACCAGTCACTAAAATGCTTTTACCGTTAATGTTCATAATTAATTAGTATAAATGCCGGTCTTGTATTTTTTGTTAATTTTTTAGATTATACTCTTTATATTTTTTCAAAACATCGTCAATATTCCCACGATAGACCATTTTACCTTCATGAAGCAATATTCCTTTGCTGCAAATTTCTTTCAAGTTTTTTTCGTTGTGACTTACAAATACGATTGTTTTACCGATATTTTTTAATTCTTGGATTTTCGTTAAGCACTTTTTCTGATAATCAACATCACCGACGGCAAAAATCTCGTCGATAAGCAAAATGTCTGTTTGCATATGCGCGGCTACTGCAAAGCCAAGTCGTACATACATTCCGCTTGAGTAGTTTTTAACAGGCATATCAAGAAATTTTTCTATTTCTGAAAACTCAACGATTTCATCAAATTTTTGATCGATATATTTCTTCGGCATACCAAAGATCGCGCCGCTTAAATAGATATTTTCTTTACCTGTTAAATATGGATGAAATCCGGCGCCAACTTCAATCAATGCTCCAACTCTTCCTCTTATAGAAATTTTTCCCAAATCCGGCATAAAAATTCCGTTGATCATTTTGAGTGTTGTACTCTTACCTGATCCGTTTAGTCCCACAATTCCAACTGATTCGCCTTTTTTAATTTTAAAATTGACTTTGTTAATGCTCCAAAATTCATCCTTGCGCAAAGTGTTAGTTTTCCGCATGTTTAAAATGTTTCTTAGAATATCTGAAAACCCATACCACATTTGTTCTTCCAATCTGATACAAAATTTCTTGGAAACGTTTTCAAATTCAATGGCTGAGTTGATATTCATAGAATTTATATTCTTTCGGCAAGTTTGGTTTCGGAGAGATAAAAAACAAACCATCCGATGGTAAAAATAAATAAAGAAATAAGCGTTGACAAAAAATAAGGGATAAAATTATTTGTCGTCCCGAAAATTATTAAATCGCGCGGCACTGAAATTAAATAATAAATCGGATTATATCTGCTCAAAACAACAAGAAGCCCTTTTTTTGGCATATCATACATTATCGGCATTAAAAAAAGAAAAAAGGAGAGTCCAAGATTAATAATATGTTGGGTATCTTTAAAAATCACCTGGACAATCGCAAAAAAGAATCCGCATCCCAGCATCAACAAAACTAACGGCATGATATATATTGGAAAAAGAATTATTAACCAAGATGGAAACCGCATATAAATTAAAAAAACCGGCAGGATAACAAGCATTCTGATATAAAAATCAACAAGAACCTGACCGGAGGCAGCAAAAATAATTGCACTTTTTGGAAAATTTATCTTTCCGATTAAACCCCCGAGAGAATCCACGCTGAGAGTAGTGCTAGGCAAACCGTTTGAAAAGAGATTCCACAGGGAAACACCGAGCATTCCATAAATTGGATATGGAACTTTTAAATCTCCGATTTTTAAAATTCCAGAAATGTTAAGAAGCAAAAAAGTTAACATCGTTATGAACGGCATCAGAAAAATCCATCCCCAATTTATGAGCGACTGCTTATATCTCACGACAAAGTTTCGAAGAAATAAACGATAAATCAATTCTCGGCTCTTCCAAACCGATGAAACCATATCGAAAATCAAATAACGAATTCCGCGGGAATATAAACTTATAGAATCGTAAACAACAATTTTTCCTTCTTTCATAAAACTTGCTTATTTTACAATGTTTGTATCTTTTTTAAAATATCGCGCACCATTATTTCTGATGAATATTTATTTCTGATAGTTTCAAAGCTGTTTTTTTGTTTTTTTGTTTGATTTTTCCTCAATAAACAAAGAATTTTATCAGACAGGTCAATATAGTTTTCCGTTAAGTATGTGTATAGCCCATTCTGCTCATTTAAACAATACTGATTCTGCCAGGAGTTTACCCCGGTTATAACGTTTTTTCCCATGGCAAGCATCGAAAGAACGGCAATTTGTCCAACGGATCTTTTTGTACTTTTTATCGGAATAACACCCAGAAGCATTCTTGAGTACAAATCTCTCATTTCCGGCAACGAGTAATCAACGCTTAGCTTTACAGTCACATTGTTAACTTTGTTACTGATGATTTCTTTATCTATTTTTTCTTTATGAATTTTTGAGGTAACAATCAAAAGATTTAAATTTGTGTTTTTTTTGTTCTGAATAATTTTCCAAGCTCTAACCAATGCTTCATAGTCTCTTTGACTATCATCGCCGCTTGAGATAATTATTTTATCTCTATTGAGAAACTTTTTTTTGTTGGGGAAAAAGAAATTGGTATCAACACCATATCTTATCAAATCGCACTTGATACCAAGACAATCTTTAATTATGGTCTGTTCGTCTTTTGAAAAAACAAAAACGTATTTTGCCGCGCCAAGCAACTTTCTAATCAATTTTTCCTTTATATTAAAAATGCTATTTGTTAAAAACGGTGCCAGACCAATTGATATGTCACAGATATCTCCATTAAAAATGCCGATTTTTTTAAATAAAAGAAGCGGCAAGGCAACCGAATCATGAACACATATGACAAGATCGTATTCCTTAATTGTTTTCAAATTAAAAAGAATGAAAAAAATGTTAAATCCGACTCCGAAATAACAATTGAATAAAAAATTCAATGGCAAATCAAGATAACGAAGGAGCCTTGTTCTTTTTGTTAAAATACCGGGATTATATTCGTGCTTTTTCAGAAAATCATAACCATATAAAAGATTGTTCGGAAAATCTTCCTTTGATTCCAAATATTTACTCCTATCTTTTGCAAATATATAGAGAATTTTTTTTCTTTTCATTTAAATCCTTTAACAAACATATACGACGGATACTTTATGTTTTTTCTTTTCGATAAAAAAATATTCCATCCGAAAAATATATTTAATAAATTGAAAAAATACTTCCAGAGTGTAAATTTATATTTCCAGATGTTGACCGTTGAAAGATATAGATAATGCGGGATTAAATCGTGTGTTTTGATAATTTTACAATCTCTAAAATAGTTTGACATCAACCCAACAAATTCTTCTGGGAAAAATTCGTGTACATGCATTGAATCCAACGGTCTTTCAGTATATTTTATTGGCGTTCCGACGACGACGAGGCATTTTTTCTTCAATACGCGGCACATCTCTGAAATCATCTTTCTTGGATGATTCACATGTTCTATCACGTCGGTTGAAATCACAATATCAAATTCTTCGGATTTGAAAGGAAGCATATAAGCGTTTGCAACCTTAAAAATACCTTGCCCATTTTTTCTTTTTGCCACAGAAATTGCTTCACGCGATAAATCTGTTCCGTAAAATAATAAATTCACGTTTTCAAATTTCTTTTTCATCAAATAGAAAAGCACCGCATCACCACACCCAACATCCAAAATCTTTAGCGGTCGCTCCTTGTCCTTGATTTTTAAAACATATTCTTCAATGCAATATATAAAATTTTCGTATCGTGCAAACAAAAATGCATTAAATGAAAAGACCCTATATTTGTTTATTTCACGGTAATGATAGTCTGCCCCCTTTGTTTTATATTTTAAAAATTTGATTTCGTCTATTTTCATATGTTTTTAAATAGTAATTTTCATGATTTTCCTTAATTTATAAGTATTAATTTCGAGAAATATTTTTATCGTTTCGCCAAATCTGATACTTTTATATTGTTTTTTCCCCTCGAGATATTTTGCAAAGTCAGAATAAGCTTTTGCAACCATTTGCATATCTGAAATATGTATTCTGTTTTTATATATAAAATAATTATTGACAATTTTTTTAATAGCTTGTTTCAATTCATGTTCATTGGCAAACCCAACACCGGCATTTTTGACAATTTCAACATGCCCGCCGCTTTTTAAATAGACCGCGGGTAAACCACAACTCAGAGCTTCAATCAGGGAATTTGAACACGGATCGTTCTTGGAGGCAATGACATATATGTGGTGATTTTTTAATTCGTGGGATAGCCCATCACTTGTTAGAGGCGGCAAAATTCTGATGTTTTTAAACTTTACTCGCGAATTACCGATAAACGTCATTTCAAATTTTGAAAAATCCAAATTCTTGTCTAAATATTCATAATATTTAAAGCCTTTATTCTTATTATTTGACCAACTAACTGCAATTAATTTTATTTTCTTTTTACGATCAAAGAAAACGGATCCTCTATTATTGAAAATTGATTTATCGCACGAGTTTAAAATAACGACCGAATCTTTACTTTTACGCATCCCTTTTGCGTAATTATTTTTTTTGCTCCAATCCGACTGTAAAATGGTACCGTCGGCAATTAATTCGTTTACTTGATATATTTGTTTGTCAATTTCTTCGTCCTGCCCTCGGTAATCTGAAATCGGTCCATCGACACGGTGGATAAAAATTTTCTGTGGATATATTAATTTATAAAGTAAAATCTTGGATAAATTTTGGAAGGAATTAAAAAGAATTATCTCTGTTTTCTTTGGATCGTTTTCATATGCATTTCTTATTTTTAGTTCTTTACGTAATGATTTAAGAAATTGATTGGCACCTCCATATGGACCGTTAACAAATGGAAAAAGAATATGAATTTTCATTTTTGAATATTACAGTCGCGAAATAATAGCAGTTTTTCATTGCCAAAAAATAGAATCTTTAATGCTTTTTTCTCTAACTCGCTTTGCAAATTGTCATCCAATAATCCATTTTGGAAATGTATGAATTTTACTGTTAAGTTAATATAATTATCTTTTTTGGATAAAAATAACTTGAGTTTTTTTTTGACACCTGTAAAGTTCTCGGATTCATATAGACTAGGCCTGCCGAAATAATAATTTGTTCGCCAAGGATCGGAGGTACTTAGATAGGTTTCATTATCTTGCAAAGTACATCTTTTGATGATATCTCCAAAATATTTAACTCGATCTTTCGGATTCGTATCGAAAAAAATTAAACCATTAAATTGTCTATTAAAAATAGGCGAAAGAGTGAAAATATTAACTAATAAAGTCAGTATCAATAAAATTAATGCGTGTCTTTTTTTCATTTTCGATATTCCTGAAATCGCGATTAAACATAAAGGTCCAAAAACCGCACAAAAATAAAAATATGGGGCGGTTGGTTTTAAAACATAAATAATATAATACGATAAAAAAACAGGTATTAGATATTTCGATTCTCTCGTCTTTTTAAACAAAGAATAGATGACTGCGGGAAAGAGAACAAAAACTCCAGGAAAAAGAAAAAAATTCCTTGCGTAACTTTCGGTATTCCGAAAAATATTTATCTGCCCACTGAATTTATTATGAATAAAATAGTTAAAGCCGATTTTTTCCGTACCCGGCAAAAAACCGTAAATAATCCAGGTTAAATAAAACGGCCCACAAATCAAAATAAAAATTGTTAACGCGAAAAGCATGTCATTTTTTGAGAAATACGATCGTTTTTCATATAAAATAAACAGAAAAACTGGGATATACAGAAAAAAATCAGAAAACACCATTAAGCCAATTCCCAGTAAAACAGAATTCGTGAATAATATCTTTTTCGTAGGTTGCTTTGACAGTTTAATAAAAGAAAGGGAAATAAAAAATCCGACTGAAATTGCCAAACTCTGGTACATTGCAGTTTGACTCCACCAAACAACATACAGAGACGTCCCGAAAAATATCAAAAACGATATTGTTTTGATCTTGTTCTGTTTTTTTCCAACTAATACACAGCCTAAAATTAAAGTCACCAAATTAACAAGAATAAACGGCAACCTAACAAAAAACTCTCTCGGTTGAAAGATCACAAAAGGAACAACGATTAAAAATTCAAGGGGAGGATGAGCATGGGACATAATTGGATCAAAAACATTATGAAGGGCGATTTGCGTATTTTTAATCGTAATTAAATCTTTAATGCCTATGCCAACGCTTATTGCTTTCATTGCGTGTGCAGATTCATCACCGGAAAAATTGCCGTCCCAGAAAAACCAAAATCGAATAATTATTGAAAAGATAATAATCGCAATTAAACAGATGATCGCCAAGTTTTTCTTTTGGAGAAATTTCATATCTTTAATATTATATGATATCTATTATTTGCTATAAATTTCATTAAAATACCTTTTTGTGATTTTTTTTTCGTCGAAATCCATAATTGTTTTTTTCGAGCTATCTATTATTTTTTCCTTCAGAGACGTATTATTTATTAATTTTATTGCTTTTGCGGCGATATTTTCGGGATTAAAGTCGGCAAAAAAACCGTTTACTCCGTCTTTTATCAAATCGTTTGACATTCCGACGCGTGTCGAAACAACCGGCACACCGCATGCCATCGCTTCCAGAAGCGCCATTGGTCCGCCTTCTTCACGAGAGGTAATTAAATACGTGTCAAGACATTGATAAAGTTCCGGCATTTTTGAGTGGTCATTCAAAAAAATATGAACGTGTTCAATTTTATTCTTTTTCAGATTTTGGATGACATAGCCGCGTGCCGGACCGGAAAGCAAAACAAAGGGATGATGTTTTTTCAATTTAATCAGCGTGTCAACCAAAATGTCCGGCCCTTTGATCATTTTAGGGCGATTTCCCTCTTGCCAACCGGTGCCGTCTTTCTGAAAAGAACCGATAATCAAACGACGTGACGGAATTTTGTATTTCGTGCGCAAAAACTTACGGACATCTTCTTTGTATTGTTTGAATTTCGAAAGATCAACGCCAAGGGGAATTACCACAATTTTATTATTATCAAAGCCTGCTTTCACAAATCGATTTTTCATTTCTGAACACGCCGTGTGAAGAAAGGCAATTTTATCCTGATTTTCAAGAAGCAGTTTCAATCTCTTGTCTCTCTCCCCAAAATGAAACCATGTGAGAATTATTTTGCACGAAGATGAAGGCAAATAGCATCTATTTTTTCCGAAAAAAACATTTTCCGAACCATAGTGAACAATCTGGTTATTGAGTAAAAATGGGGACAAACTGATTCTCGTTTTAAAATTCGGCTTCATCTCCTTGAGGCTTTTAACCAAATTCTCACCAACCCTTTTAATCACCCAGTCCGAATCCTCCACCAAATAACTTAAATAATATCTTTGAAAATTGGAAAGAAAATTAGTGCCGATACTTGCCGAATATATTAAATAGTTCATATTGTTTTATACTGGTTTTACGACTCCCCAAATTTCGCCAAAACATATTTCGGAGAAAGAAATTTTCCAACAAGACTTTTTCAGCTCTTTATTTAAATTATCGATTGTGTATTCAATGAAATGGGTTTTATCAAGACGATATTCGAAACCGCGCGATTTAAGATAGACCGGAAGCCAATCACGAGTGACAAGCGGAACACGAAGCAGTATTTTGTCGGATATTTTATGTAATGATTGTAAAAAGTTTATTCTTTTCTCAATATGTTCTAAAACATTTGACAAGATAACCGCGTCAAACTTTTCTTTAAATGGATAAGTGATGGCATCTCCCTGAATGAACTCAAGATTGTGGCGTTTATATGTTTTTTTGGCAAGCTTAATCTTGTTTTCATCAATTTCAATCCCAACAACATTTTTAACTTTTTTGGAAACTTCAAAAGCGATCAATCCGCTTCCCGAACCAATGTCAACAACACTATCTTCGCTTAAAATATTCTCAAGAAAAAATTCGTGATATTTTAAAATCCGGTATTTCGGATGAACCCCTCTGCCAAACCTAACCGCAAGACTGGACAACGCCGCATAGGAAAAATTATATAAAAATACAAATATTCTCGTAAGCCAGTAATTAATTTTTTCGTTATTTAGCGGATTCATATATTTGAATTTCTAAACTAATATTTTTAGCCAGCGAATAATTTTTTATAATACATTCTTGCGCATTTCTTCCCAGCTCTTCCCTTATTTTTTCATCTTCCATCAATCTGACAATTGTTTTCCTTAGATAATCAGACTGATTAATCGGAAAAAGAATGCCGTTTTTCTCTGATTTGATTACTTCTCGATTACCCGGAGCATTGGACACAAGACAACAAAGACCGCAGCTCATCGCTTCGAGGAGTGCTTTTGGCATACCTTCAAAAAACGAAGGCAAAACAAAGATTTTGTGTCGGTTTAAAATGTCCGCAAGCCCGTAGTTATTAACATTCTTGATGAAATTTACTTTGACCTGTAGTTTTTCTGCCGCGCTTTTTATTTCAGTTTCCAAGTCTCCCTGACCAATAATTGTTAGTTTATATGGCAAACCAGAAAGCGCCTCAAGAAGGTAGGTAATATTTTTTTGGGGAGATAATCTACCCACAAAAATGATATCTTTGTCTTTGTTTACATTGCTATTTTTAAATATGTCCGTATTTATATAGTTTGGGATCAGGTAAATTTTATTTTTGATAAATGCATGCTTTTCGATTAAATATTTTTTATCCTCCAAAGAGACAACGACTACATAATCTGCAAAAAAGCAACAGATTCTTTCGATAAGCTCTATCCCCAGTTGAACAATAGGGTCGAAGAAAGTTTTTTTTGTTTTTTGTGCGTGAAATCTTGACCAAATATATCCGGTTCGCAAAATGAATTTTCCTTTAGATATAAGCTTCGTAATAACCCCGCTCCACGCGCCATCCATTTGTTCGGTTTTTATGTAATCTGCTTTCACTATTTTCGAATAATGCAAAAGGGGTGAAAGAAAAGAATAGACATAACTATTAATATGCCTGCCCTTCGGAAGTATTTCGATATTTTCCGGAAGTTTTTTTTCAAATTTTTTTTCCTCTTTGTTACCATATGACACAATGTATATTTTTTTAAACCGACGCGACAGTCGTTTATATGTTTCTATTTCACGATCATAAATTCCCACCTCTTTCCATTTTTCAAGAGACATTCCCCGCATTAAAAATAAAACTAAGATTTTATCGCTTAACATAAAATTAAGAATGATATATTGATTTATGAATCAGCAGATTGATATTTTTTGGCAGGAGATATGAAATTAGTTGGGGGACAAGACAAAGCGCATAAAACACCGGATATGTTTTATTTTGAATCATCGAAAATCGCAGTTTTATCGAATTGATTTGCTGCTCTTTTAGATTGACAAGAGAGACCGAGGAAGGATAAACTCGGAAATTAATCAATTTCTCCCGGCAAACACCCAGTCGAAATCCCTCTTTTAATGCCCGAAGCCAGAGATCATAATCTTCATTTCTTGGATATTTTTCACGATACGAACATAATTTCCCAAAAATTTTTCTTTTCATTAAAACAGAAGAGTGGAGAAAAACATTTGCGACAAACATGTCTTTTTTAATGTCTTTTCCCTTATATCTAATTTCTCCTTTTACTTTCCCCACGCGATCGATGATGAACGCATCGCTTCCGATAATGTCAAGCTTATTTTTGGCCATAAATTGCATCTCTTTTTCCAACCTGTCTTTCTGACAAATGTCATCCGCGTCGAATCTTGCGATATGTTCCCCCTTACTCTGCCCAAGAAGAAAATTTAAATTTTCTGTCAATCCGCGTGGCTTCATGTTTTGAAAAAATTTAATTCGACAATCTTTGAAACTTCTGATGACGACAGAAGTGCTGTCATCAGACGCATCATCGACGATATAAAAAGAAAAGTCGGCACATGTCTGTTCCAAAACGCTTTTAATCGCAAGCGCGATATATTCTTCGCCGTTTCTTACGCTTGTCAGAATGTCAATCATATTTTTTATATTTTCTCTCAAAAAATAACAGAAAAATCGCCGGAATCGCCCAGAAAAAAATAATTATTTCCTTATAATTTTTTGGGAAAGCACTCACTCGGTATTTTCTCAAATTCCTAACCATGAATTCTTTTTGAGGATAACTTATAACAACGCAGATGTTTCTTTTCAATGTAAAATCGCTTGGCCGGATTTCGCGCTTGTTGGTTAACATCGTCTGTGCGTTAACATAAAATTCTTCATCCGTATAATCAAGCGCAAAGGGAGAACGGAAATAATTAAATATGAAAGTAAAAGAAATGAATAACGAAAAACAAATGGCTAAATTTCTCCGGGAAATCTTTTTTAAAAACCGGTGCATTATTTTTGCGAGATATTCTGCTCCACAAAAAAGATAAATCGACAAAAAGGGCACGACCGGCGATATCCGATGAAGTATTTCTCTGTTACCAACAACACCGGATTGAATATTTTTGTAATTTAAAAAACAAATAAAAAAAATTAATCCGAAAGGAACGAGTACCAACATGTATTTTTTACTTTTTATTAAAAATAAAACTCCCGCAGACAGAAATATAAAAACAATCAGGCTTTGCAAGGAATACAGTTTCCCATAATTAAAATTAACACCGGCATAATAAAAAACGGTCATAAAGTAGGTTTTGAAACTGCCGAAAAAAGTCGAAACGTAGAGTTTTGATGCGAAAAAACTCGGAGACGCTTGTTTGGTTAACATAAAATTAACTAGGAAATACGATCCATAAAAAATCACACCGGGAATCAGAAAATATATTAATCGGGTTATTTTTTTCTGCCGCACGACATCAAACGCCACTGCACCAAATAGAACGAGCGACAAAGGCATGGCCGTTTCTTTTGAAAGGAGATTGAAAGCCAAAAATAGTCCGCTTAAACATAAATATAAATTCGCTTTTTTTCTTTTCCAGCAAAGATAAAAATAAAGACTCGCCAGCGTAAACAAGACAACAAAAGAATCCGCTTTCAAAGTCGACAGTGCATATGTTTGGAAAAATAAGAAAAAACCGGTTATCGTTGCGGCCAGATAAGCTTTAAATTTACTCATTATTTCCTCGGCCACCAAAAAAACCAAAGGTATCACTAAAATTCTCGGCAGCAGATATGCGAAAAAAATAGCAACGGTTTTGTGCCCAAAAAGGTTAAAAAATAATGCCAAGCTCATCGCTGGCAGGGGCGGGCGCAGAGAGAAACCGGTCATCCCAACCACCCCCGCAAAGTTATGATAATACGCATAACACAACTCATGAAGCTTAAATAGACCATCGGCAGTGGCAATAGTGTCCATAAAATCGTCTTCCACAATGTGCCAGAAGAATATGACCGGAAGCAAAGAAAAAAGTATTAAATAGATAAAAATCGCAAACGTTTTTTTCATTTCAATAAAACTTGATAAATGTCATAAACCGATGCGGCAGTTTTATGCCAAGAATAGTTTTTTGATTTTTTCAAATTCGTGCGTCCCATTATTTCCCGCATGCTTTTATTTTCCAGTAAAGTATCGATATGCTTAGTATAACTGCCAACCTGAAAGTCATCCACCAGAAATCCATTCACTCTGTTTTGGACGATTTTTCCTATGTCGCCAACGTTTGATGCCACAATCGGCAGACCGGAAGCCATTGCCTCGATGATAGTTAACGGATATCCCTCCGTGTATGAGGTCATTAAAAATATATTCGATCTTGCATATTCTTTTGCCAGATCTTTTTGAGAAAGAACGCCAAGAAAATGAGCGTTGTTGATATTTTTCAAGAAAATATAATTTTTCAAATCATTTTTCAGCGATCCTTCCCCAACAATCGCAAAATCAACCCCTTGCTGTTTATAACAAGATATGATTTTTTTCAAAATGTCTATACCCTTTTCCGGTTCCAATCTTCCGACAAATATAATTTTACTTTTTTTATGTTGCTTCGGGCCGGATTTAAAATTTTCCGCGTCTATTCCCGGATGAATAACCTTAATTTGTGAGTTGACGTTCGCGAACTTAAGAAAGTTAGATGCCACCGTTATCTCGGCATCGTATTTTATTCCAGTTAAAATGATTTTTTCAAGCAAACTGCAGTTTTCTTTCTCAAGGGATGTACCGTGAACCGTCAGGATGATCGGCTTACCTTTAATTAATGCCGCAAACTTGCCGGGAATTGCGGAAACAAAAACCTGCACATCTATTAGGTCAAAATCCAAAAATATAAGATAAATAAATGACTGGACAATAAACGCAAGCCTTGAGAAGATATTATTCCAGGACGAAACAAATCCAAGCCGCGTTATTTTTAATTTTCCGCCAAGCAGGTTTTCTGAAGATGACGCGATTGTGCCATTCCACCTTAGCTTTCGGGTGACGATTTCGATTGCAATATCTTTATTTTTCACAAGATATTCTGAAATTTCCTTAACCCAAATTTGCCCACCCCCAACAAATGGCAAATAAACATCGACAAGAATAATTATTTTTTTCATTTTTTGGTAAAAATATATCTACTTTTCTCTTTATATAATAACCTGTATTCATGATTTTGCGTAAGTTTTTTGACAAATAATCCCATTTCTCTTTCAGTCAAAGGCAAATAATTCTTTGGAAACTGTCCTTTTGTCAAATCACAAACAACAATGTCAGGATCTATTTTATTAAATTCTTTTTCATTCATAACAAAAAGAAAGACATCGGTATGAGAAAAATAATATGCTAAATTATTTTGCGCCATAATCCTTCCTCGGACGGGAACTTTGTTAACAAAATTTCTCATTTCAAAGGTTTTTGCCGTTTGCTCGTAGAAAAAAGGGTTAGACACGAGCCGCAGGGGACATTGTCTAAACATTATCAGGCTTGATAATAAGCCGATAAAAACAAAAATCGTTGATATCATTCTTCCTATTTTTCTTGTTTGAATTTTCGCCGCCATATATATAAATGAAACAAACATCATTGGCGCAAGAACAATATTGTAATGATAATTAATTGTGTATTGCACCACCCAATTTGGAGAAAATAAAAATCTTATTAATAAATCTTGAAGAATAATCGGCAGGAATGGCAAATTAAAAATTGGCAGGAAACCAAAAGAAGCAAATGTTTTAAAAATAACATCTCTCTTTTCAGCAGGATTAAAAAAATGAGTAAATACTTCACCAACGGAATTTGGGTGAGAAATATTTTGATAAAAAAATTTACCGGAAAAAACGGGGATAACAAATCGGGTGACGATTAAAAAATATACAACAGAAAGAACGATTGAAAAAATTGCAGTTTTTCGTTTTTGAGGATACCAGAAAAATATATATATTCCAACACCAATCATAACTGGAGCCATTGTTTCTTTTGTTAACAGGAGAAGAGAAATTGAAATCCAGAAAAGTTTATTTTTGCCGGAAATTAAAGAATAAAACACCAGCGAGAAAAATAGAGGCATCAAATTTAATTCATGAAACCCATAAAGAAACGCATTCTGTGTTCCGATATATAAAAAATATGAAATCAAAAGAATATTAACGATTAATTTATTTTTCACGAGTTTGTATCCGGTCATGGCCAGAATAACCGCGCTTGCCGCATAAGCAAGCACCATGCCGACAAGAATCACCGCTGGCGAAGACGAAAACCAATAAAGAGGAGACAAGAGAAAAATTGTCGGATGAAAATGATCGCCCAGAATGTTTACTCGGCCAAGAGCAAAATGCTGCACGATTGGAGCTTGAAAACGCGACGCTTTCCAGATGGCGGTGTCAAAATATACGTTATCTACCGCGTAAAACTCACCTTGCCAAAACTTGTTAAGAAGCAAAATGACGTCGCAGGTTGAGAAAAAGATGATAATCAGAAACGGAATAATATATTTGTGATTGATTATTTTATTAAACATTATTGTTCTTCGTTAATTTTACTAAATTTCGCCTTAAAATGTATAAACTGGTATACTTAACTCATGAAAAAAATCCTTTCCTGCCTGTTGTGCTTTTTCATTTTCATATATTTTCTAAATTGTATTACGTTAGTATTTTCCTTTTTGAAAGAAAACCGCTTTCCGGAACCGACAATCGTGAGGAGCGACGGAATGCTCTATCTGAAAGTTTTTTATCTCGTTAAATCCGGTAAGGACTATTACGAAGCATTACCCATTGCTTTCCGAAACGACGCACGGCAAGGCGGACTGACAAAAGATCCTTTCATGTGGAGGCCTCCGACGGTTTATTATTTTTGGAGATTATTTGCTTCAAACGGCTCACAAATTGCAATTTTATTTTGGCTTGGTGCTTTTTTATCTTTTTATGGTATTTTTTTAATACTCAAAAAGTTCATTCCGTGGCAAATGGCTGTTTTTGGACCATTGCTCGTGTCCTTTTATTTTAGAGATGTTTTTAGTTACGCAACGTCTTTTCTTTTTCACGAATGGTGGGGATGGTTTGCTTTTATTTTCGCCTTGCTCTTTCTTATTTATGATAAATTGTCAACCTCCGTATTATTTTCCACTTTATCAATTTTAACTCGGGAAATTTTTATAATCCCCGTCTTGGCAATGTTTATTTATTCACTTCTTTTGAAGAAAAACCGAATTGTTTTTTTTATTCCAATTTTCATTTTTGGGATTTTTTACCTAATTCATGTTGAAAACATCAATAATTATCCCCTACCTAAATCTTTGTCTTTCTCGCATTATTTAAAATTTAATAAAATTGCTTTTTTAAATATGACCGCTTTTTCAATGAGGAAGTTTCCCCTAATCAACTTCCGAAGTAATATATTTTTGATCGCCATCTCATTTATCTCGACGTTTTTTTGTGTCTTGAGAATTCGCCGCGAAAATATGAATTATCTGCTGCTCTCTTTTTGGTCTTTGCTCCTTGTCTTACCTTTTGCAGCTCAAAATTACAACGATTATTGGGGTATTACTTTCATGCCAACGCTGATTGGCTTCTCACCCTTAATATTTGTCCCACTATCAAGAGTAATAAACCTCCGTTTCCTGCGCAATTTTCTTCCAGAAAAATTTTCGCGCGTTATTTTTGTTAGCTTCCGACAATTTTTTATATTTTTCGGTATCTTTTAACAAAAGCAATGTTTTCACACTCAGTTCTTTTGAATTATCAAACATTAGGCATCCGCCAAGATTTTTTTCATGTTCTTTGTAGGGCACAATGTTCTTGAGAAGGCAAGGCAAGCCAAAACCGGCCGCTTCAACCGGTGCAATACCGAAACCTTCAACAGAAGACGCCGAAACGAAAATTCTCGACTGGGAGATTAATTTCATGACATCTTTATGATTTTGTCCGCTGATGATTTCGACGTTTTTTTGAAGTTTATATTTATTAATTGAATTTTGAAGGTTTTCTTTTTCTGGACCATCACCAAGGAGTATAACTTTAGGGAGTTTGTTTTTGCGTATGAAATTTATTGCTTCGATTATTTCTTCTGTTTTTTTATATTTCACGAGTCGGTTAACCGCAATAAGATCATATTTTTTTTTGCTGTGCGCGCACGCGCCTAATTCTTCTTCGTCTACTCCCAAAGGGATAACGGTGATATTCCTGCCCGGAATTCCGTTTTTTATTAAATTATTTTTTGTATATTTTGAAATCGCGATGAATTTTGCGTTTTTCCCAAGAGTTAAAACCAATCTTTCCAAAATTTCTCCGATAATTCCGGTCCACCCGATGTTTTTTATCCATCTTCCCACCCAAACATCAGCATACCAAAGAAAAACCTGTCTTCTTTTTAAAAACCCCAAAATAATCGCCGCCAAATGGGTGACAAAATTACTTCCATCGACAATATCAAAATCTGTTTTTAAACCCTGAAAAATACAAGCTAAAATAAAAATTAAACGCTTAAATAAGTCTCCTGATTGAAGATAGGAACGGGAAAAACCAATGGGGGAAACTTTGCATTTTGCATTTTGTATTTTGTATTTTGTATTCAAGATACGAGAACATAATAAAGTTAACTCATTATTTTTGCTCAAATATTTACAAAGGAAGAAGTTTCGGGCTTCAACTCCACCTGTGAATTCAGGATCTTCACTTTGGGGGAAAAATTCAGAAAGAATTAAAATTTTCATTTCTGGTTTTTTTTATCTTCTTTTAAAGCAAGCTGAGAAATAATGTCGGAAATTTCATGCCGCAGATTTTCAACATAAATGTACAGTCTGAATAAAAGATAAAATAAAATTGCCACCGAAAAATATAACACGACATCGGCTCCCCGGCCAATTCCGACGAGCCTTGCGATTTTACTTGTCATTTCAGGCTGGATAATGCCAAAAATCGCACCACAAAAAATTGTCACCCAGAAAATAAAACTGACGATTTTTAAATTCCCGTTTTTCCACTGCAGATATACCCGGCTCACGGCAAAAATCAAAAATAGAATTAATATTGCTTGAAGAATCATATCGTATACATATTTAATAGTTTACCGCTATCTGAACATATTAATCAACAATTTCCAGCTGACGCTAAACACATTGGAGTTTTTTTGGCCCTTGCTGAGCGAATATTTCGTATAGATTGCTTTAATCGGCACTTCGGCATATTTTAACTTAAATTGCTTAATTTCCGCAAATATTTCCGAAGAAACCTCCATCCTTTCACTTTTTAAATTTATTTTCCGGATTGCATTTTTTGAAAATGCCCGAAAACCGGACTGGGAATCATGAGTGAAAATTCCAAACAGGATGAAAGTATATATGTCTGAGAGAACAAGAATCACCCTTCGGACAAAATTGACTTTTCCCCGCCTGAAATCGCGTATGCCAATTACGACGTCGAATCCGGCTTCAATTTTCGAAATTAATTTTTTTATATCTTCCGCCTGGTGTTGTCCGTCGGAATCCATCGTCACTAAAACGTCAAATTGATTTTTTTTAGCATATTTAATTGCCGTTCTCAAAGAAACTCCCAATCCGCAATTTTTAAAATGTGAGACCACTATGGCTCCTGATTTTTCTGCTTTGAATTTCGTTTCATCACTTGATCCGTCATCGATAATTAAGATGTTTTTATATCCCTGTTTTTTCACATCTGAAATCACCGCGACGATTACTTTTCCTTCGTTATATGCCGGTAGCGCGATTAAAATTTGATTTTTCATGTTGTCACCATCCCCCAGGTGTTAAGTTTAAATTCAAAATATCCAAATTTCATTTTGTTTTTATCGAAACCCGAAGAAACCAGTAATTTTTTCATTTTTTCATGATCATAATATTCTTTATGTTCTTCAATTTCATTTCTGCTCACAAAACCAATGTATGACCCGATTTTTAGAATGATATCACTCCAAGCCGCCGGAGTGGTATAGATAAAACAACCATCTTTTTTTAAGACACGGTGAACCTCGTGCAAAAGAGACAATAATTCTTTTTCCCTCAAATGCTCCGCCACCGCCAGCATGATGATGCAATCAAAATAGTTATCGGCAAATTCCAGTTTTGTGTTGATGTCAATGTCAAATCGGAAAAGCTTAATTTTATCGTTGAGATATTTTTTCTTGTCGTTTTCCGAAATAAGCTGATCGACACCGAATTTTTCAAAAAAAATTGTGTTTAAAAGAAAAAAAGGGTGACTTCCGGAACCAATGTCCAAAACTCTGCCTTTTCTGTGTTTTAAATCGATGAGAGAATTTGCTTGCGCGACACGCCGCTCGGCGAGAAATTTTTCAAGTAAGCCGTATCCTCTAGTTACATTTATTGACATAGATTTTTAAGTATTTTTTTACGAAACCCAATATCCTCTTAGGAATAAAGTCGAAAATATGAAATTGAGAATTAAAAAAAGAAATAATATCGATAGTTTAACAAATTTGTTTGGTAAAGATCCGAGAAAAATATAGATCGGAAAACATATAAGCAAATATCTTGGAAAAGACGAAAGAGTTCCGGTCAATGTTGGGAGTAGCAAACAAAACCAAGAGAAAATTAGATATGAAGATCCTACCCCTTTTATACCGTCTTTGTTTTTTATCTTCATCCAGCTGAGTATGGCAAGAATTACTCCACCTGTGGCAAAAAATCCAGCCTCCCATACTGCAACCCAAAAGTTATATTGAAAAACTGGAACAGTTGTTAAAATTTTAACGTAGCGCCAAAATGTGACTATTGGCAAGACTATCCCTGTTGATCTTGAAGCACCAAAGGCGCTTTGTGCATGTAAAAAATATAGAGCATCACCGAAATTAATTTGAAGAAAAAGTATGTAGATGAGAAAACCGAGGGGAATTAAGAAAATATACGCGATATTTTGTATCTTGTATCTTGTTGTCTGTAGGGGCGTTCCTACAATAAATGCATAGAGTATTGTAGGCAATAAAAATATTCCAACGAGTCTTGTTCCACTCGCCAGTGCTCCCAATATACCAACTGTTAGCCAGTTTCTTTTTTTTGCAAAATAAAAGACTGAGAAAACCAAAAACAAAAAAAACGATTCATTGTATATTGAGCCGTAAAAAAAGGACATGGGAAAGAACAAAAAGAACAGCAACGCCCATTTAATATTTTTTCGTTGTAATGAATGGTTCAGATCATTAATTATCAATAGATTACGCAACATCCATGCCGCCAAAAGCGTAAAAACTGACGACAAAAAAACTCCGGCAAAAACAAAGTTATTAAAAAATATCGGAGAAATAATTTTTATCATCATTGGATAAACCGGAAAAAAGGCTTGAGTGAACTGTCTGATGTAACCATCTTTGGCAATTCCGACATAATGCACACCATCAAAATTGCCAGATTGCCAAAACCAAGCAGGCAGACCGGAATTTTTTAGCATTTCGTTCACGTAGGGAAATTTATTTCCAAAATTCGGAAGAATTATTATGGCGAGTACGGAAATTAAAAATGACCCCGCTCGCCACAAAAACCAGAAAGAAAAAATTGTTTTGAATTTCATACAATTTCATTTTAGCAAAAAAATTACCGTAGGGATTTTATATAAGCAATTGGAAAATGGAGGGCGGAGAATTTGGCGAATAACAGGCCTTGCCAAGAATCGACATAGCCCTTGTGACGAACGAAAATGTTGAAAAATGTGTAGATCGGCAGATAAAAAACATATTTGAGGAATTTTACGAATACGCCACTTCTTTCTTTTTTGATATTTTCTGCGGTCAGCAATGTGTATATGTTTGCTTTTTTCCAATATTCTCCAAGGGATTCGTAGGAATAATGGAGAAGGTTGTTTTTGAGATGTCCCACCTCCCCATTCATGTTGATCTGTTCGTGTACGGATTTGCACGGCCATACGCCTTTACCCTTTTTAAAAAGACGTACGCGCGTGTCCGGATATTGGCCGCCTTTTTTTAAAAATCTTCCAAGAAAATAATTGGAGCGTGGCATGTCATAACCGTCAAAACTATTGGCGGCATTATTTATGATATCGGTAATTTCCTTTTTTAATTCATCGGTCACCACTTCATCCGCATCAAGAAAAAAAATCCAATCACTTGTGCATTTCTCAATCGCCAAATTTTTGTTTTTGTGAAACATTAATTCATTTTTATGAGAGAAAATTTTATCCGTGAACTTTTTTGCGATTTCAACGGTTTTGTCGGTGGAGTTACCGTCGACAACCACAATTTCATCCGCCCAACCCTCTACCGACTTCAAAGTTCTCTCTATTTTTTGTTCTTCGTTGAATGTAGCAATTGCAACAGATAAATTCGTAATTAATTACTAATTACTAATGACAAATTACTAATTAGTTTTTTTTATTTTTCAAAATAGAATTGATCGTTGGTTACTAATATTTTTTTATAGTTTTTATCTTTTTCCAATGCAGAAATCATTTTTTTGACCTGGGAAAATTCTAACGGATAGAAATTGTTCGCGTTTTGTCCTGAGCGCGTGTCAAACACAATAATATCAGGCTTAATTTGATTATACCTTGAATCAAGAAGCATCATCTTCTCATGCGTAAAGTGACTGGCAAGATTATTTTGAATCATGAGAAATTTCCCTCTTGGAATTTTATCAGTGAATTTATACAGAAATTCTGTATCTTTCGTCGCTTGGTAAAAAGCAGGCATTGTTGACTGCATTAATGGACCATGGAGATAGAATCTGTGGAGAAAAATTACAATTAGAATCGTTGTGACCCCCCACAATTTCATTAGTTTTGAAAAAATAGGTTTATTCTGAAACTTAATAACCACCGATAGCGAACCCAAGAAAAAAATTGGTGACAGGATCGAATTATAGTGGAAACCCAAATCCCAGCGAGTTGCCGCAGAATTCAAAACAAATCTTTCAAAATATTGTTCAACTATAAGCGGCAATGTCGGGATTGAAACCGCAGGAAGCAGGCCAAACGTCAAAAATGAAAGAACAATTGTTTTCAATTTAATACTTGGAATGAAAAATCTTGCGATAAGTTCAAAAGGATTGTTAAAAGGTTCAGGTTGATAGGCATAGGGTGAGTGATTAAAATACGGAGTTATAAACTTAATCACAATAAAAAAATAAGAGATGCATACAAGTATACTAATTATGCCTATTTTCACATTCTTCCTTGAAAGGACAAGAAAAACTCCAAGCATTGCCCCAGTCAATGCCAGATTTTCTTGAAAACCAATTGTTAAAAGTAAAAAAATAAAATACAAATTCCATTTTTTGTTAAAAATTGCCCAAATTGTAAGAGTTAGAGGTAGAACTGCAAAAACTATGTTATGAACATCTGTGAAAAGCGCATTTTGCATACCAACAAATCCAAGATAACTTACAATCAATGCAATTTTAACAACTGAACTCTTTACAGTTTTCTTTACTGTTAGATATGCCACTGCTGCTCCTAAGCAT
The DNA here is from genome assembly GCA_041742375.1 of Patescibacteria group bacterium. Taxonomy (GTDB): domain Bacteria; phylum Patescibacteriota; class Microgenomatia; order JBGSIU01; family JBGSIU01; genus JBGSIU01. The sequence continues at coordinate 14,510 of JBGSIU010000044.1, read as the reverse complement.
ACGAAAATAGCTTGTGTTGCAATTAAAATTTCCTGTTTGCTTGTTAGCCAATAAAGAGGCGAAAGAAAAATGGCGCTCGGATTGAAATGGTCACCCCAAACAATTATCCCTGTCGGTGGTGCTTTTTGAATGATAAGAGGAAAATGAAAACGACTAAGTTGCCAAATAGTTGAATCAAAGATCCCAAAATCATACCAAAATGCGTTAAATTGCCAATATCTGTTAAGTGAGACTGCGAGTGCCGCCACCGCATAAATAATAATGAAAAATATAACAATAAAATATTCCCAATTAAATTTAATTTTCATGATTTTATAAATTTTCCAATTGTCCGTTCATAAATAAATTTATCCAAACTGAAAGATGATTCTAAAGGGCGATTTGCCCACCAAAAAATCATTTCCTCATAAACCGCGTGCGGCGACCTATTTACTAATCGGAATTTGTCGCGATTTTTTTTCTTAACCAAATCTATCAAAACAATCTTGTGCCCCGATTCCTGAAGTGTTTTATCCTTCAAAAACACCGCATTTTTCGGACAAAAACTGAAGCAAAATCCAATCTTAAATCCGTTTTTTTCATCAAGCATGTTTTTCGTGTCGAGATAAAGCGAAAAAGCTTCTGAATAACTCCAAGTTTCTGTTTGACTATCATAGATGGCAAAATCAAACACGGAAAACTTACGTTTTTTTGAACCGGATTGTTTAACCAGATTTTCAGCTATTTCCTGAAACATACTTTCCTGATTTGGCTTGGGATTTGCATAATATTCTTTAAGCATGTTTGCGGAAGAAAAAGCGGCAAATAAAAAGAGCGCGAGGAATAGAATTTTAGCTTTTGAAAAAAAATAAAGCCCACAGGCCAAAATGAACAAAATAAACGGATGGAGATACATTAAATAACCTTCAAACTTCTCTCCCCGGTAAAACCTCAAATAAAAAAAATAGAAGATAAAAATTAAAAATATCCAAATAATTTTCCGGTTAACTTTTTTGAGGCCGCATTTCATGAGTAAAACCCCAAGTGCGAAATAAAGCAAAATTCCCGCGAAAATATTATTACCGGTAAAAATATCGGCGGTATATTCCGGCCAAAAATTAAAAAGATGCCATGTCCACCGGTTGGGAATATAAATTCGGTATTGACCGATCAGCACATAATCCAAGACGTTCCTTATGTTGGCGAATTGCATTTGATAATCCCACACCAAAAAAGGCGTTGCCGGAAGAATTAAACCAAGAACAAAAGTTGCCATTCGTTTAAATTTTTCTTTTACGGGCGACTTATCACATATGAATGGCAAAATTAAAACAAGAAGCCCAAGCGCTTGATAATGAAGAAGAATGGAGTTTGAAACCCAAAAAGCACACCAAAAAACGTGTGAATTATTTTTTTTCCGGAAAAATTTAATTAAAGACAACACGGCGAGCGCGCTTGGCAGAGCAACAAACGAATGCTGAGAAAAATACGTTGCACGAATTATTTGTCTGCCGGAGAAGGCGGTGACAAGACCCAAAACAAGAGCAAATTTCCGACCCACAAGTTCTTTGCCGATGAACATCATCACGATCACAAAAAAAAGAGACTGCATAATGAGAAAGTAATAAAAAATATTCCATGAGTTAAAATTAAAAAAATATACCACCATCAGAAGCCAATAATATTGCGGACCGAAAACAAAAGGGCCGGCGGAGGAAAAAGCCGTCGTCAAAGGAATCGTTCCCACTCTTAAAGATTCACGCGCCGTCAGAATATCGCGCGCACTGTCTCCCCAGACATAAACATGGTTTTCAAAATCATGAATTCTCAGAAATAATGACAAGTACAAGATGAGGAAGATTATGAGAAAAAATTTGGTTTTTTTCATATTTTTTCAAGGATATATTTCCTCAAATTAAATGGCGAAGCTAAGGGACGATCTTTCCACCAAAAAATCACCTCGTCCATGACTGATTTTGGAGAACGCGCGACCAAATTAAATTTCTTTTTTGCCGCGCCGATTAAAAGGAGATGGTTTTTGCCGTCCTTAAAAAAACCGCTCCTGACTTCTTGCAAATTTTCTTCCGGACAATAATCCTGACAAAGGCCGATTTTATAACCATTTTCAAAATCAAGCTTGTTCACGCTTCCCAAAAAAACCGCTAACGCATCTGAAACTTGCCAAGTTTGAGTTTGATTTTTGATATCTGCAAAATCATAGATGGCGAATTTTTTTGCGCCGGTTTCTTTCTCGAGGGACAACAAGGTGACCGAAAGCTCCTGGAACTCGTTGACATTTTGCGAGATATAATAATCCCGTGTCACGCGAATCGTGCAAAATATTATAATGGTTGAAACAACGAAAAATAATTTCTTAAATCTTGCCAACCAGAAAAATCCGTATGCCATGACGATAATTGTCAATGGCTGGATAAATGCCAAATAGCCTTCAGATTTTTCTCCTTTGTAAAATCTTAAATAAATGTAAAAAAACAAGAAAAATACAAGAAGATATTTTACGATTTTGTTTAATTTACCGCGGATGATGAGAAAAACACTAATCACAAGCGCAAAATACAGAATTATCCCTCCGACGAGATTTTGTCCGCCAAAAAGGCTCGCCGCATATTCAGGCCAAAATTTGAAGATGTGCCACGTCCAGCGGTTGGCCACATAAATTCGGTTTTGGCCGATTAACACGTAATCAAGAAAATTCCGGGCGTTGGCAAAGTTTTGCGCCGCGTCCCAAAAAATAAAACTTGCGGAGGGCAAGATTAATCCCAAAAAATACGAAAATGAATTTTTTACTTTTTCCTTAATCGATCTCGATGAGACAAAAAAAGCAAGAGACATTACGAGAAGTCCCATTGCTTGAAAATGCATCATAATGGCAATCGCCGTCCAGAATCCGCTCCAAAAAGCATCGATCGTTCTTTTACGCTTCGAAAACTTCACAAAATAATATAATGAAATGGCTGCAAGGAACGCCATGATTGCGTGTTGAACTATTCCCGTGGAACGGGAGATAAAAACCGGAGAGACAGCCGCCACAAGCCCCAAGAAAAGCCCGAATTTTTTATTACAAATCAACTCCCCCGTTTTAACAAGAATAAAAACCATAAACACGGATTGAAAAATCAGAAAATAATAAAAAATCGACCAACTTTCGGGACTAAAAAAATAAACCGCCATTAAAAGCCAATAATAATGAGGTCCAAAAACAAATGGACCAGTTGAAGAAAAAGACGAAATCTGAGGAATTATTTTCGCCTGCAGTGCGCCGCGCGCAACAAGAATGTCACGCGCACCGTCACCGATGATAAAAACGCGATTTTCGAACCGGAAAACGCGAAGAAAGAACGAAAGAAGGAGTATCAAGATGAGAAGTATCGTATATTTTTTCATACAAAAAATCGATATTTAAAAACGCACCACAAAGCCTGAAGACCATCTTTCCATCCGATTTTTTTTCCTTCTTCATAGCCACGGCCCGTATACGAAATCGGCACTTCAAAGATTTTTTCTTTAAGTTTTAAAATTTTGGCGGTGATTTCAATCTCAAAACTAAATCGGTCTTCACGAAGATTAATTTTATCAAGCAAGCTTTTTTTAAAAACTTTGTATCCCACTTCAACATCGGATAAGGTGGTGTTAAAAAAGACGTCGATTAAAAAGGTGATAAATTTGTTGGCGATGAAATGCGTGAAGAAAAGATTGTTATGTTCTCCGGTGAAACGCGAGCCAAAAACAACATTTGCTTTCCCGTCGAAAATCGGTTTTAGAAGCTTTTCATAATCGTTGGGGTCATATTCCAAATCCGCATCCTGCATGATCATGACGTCACCCGTTGCCACTTTAATACCGCGTCGCACCGAATATCCTTTCCCGCGATTTTTTTCATTTCTCAGATATTTGATTTTATTGCCGCTTTTCATTAAAATTTGAGCAGTTCGGTCTGTAGAACAATCATCAATAACAATTATTTCTTTTTTTATATGGAAGATATTAACCGAAGAAACTTTATCAAGAATTTGCATCATCGTTTCCTCTTCGTTAAACACGGGAATAAGGATAGATATTTTCATATATTTTTATTTTTCGTGCAGGTTGCTTTTTTTTCTTCCCTTAATTTTATATTATTTCGTAAATCTTTTTCTGTCTATTTTTTTAAAGATGATTTTTTTCTTTTTTCTATCTCCCGAGCTTCAAATTTAAGAGAGTTTTTTCAATTCTTTATTCCGCGAAGCGACACGATTTATTACCGTCCGATTTCTTTGCAACTGTTTTATTTCACATTCTACCGGCTTTTCGGTTTAAATGCTAACTATTATCATTTTTTTCAACTTATTCTTCATTCCGTTAATTCAGTTTTGGTTTTTTATTTTGTCAAAAAACTTCTCCGGAATAATTTAACCGGGTTTTTTACCGCGTTTCTTTTTTCAATCAGCGCCACCCATTTTTATGAATTGACTTGGGTGGCTTCAACGTTTAACTCGATTGCTTTATTTTATATTTTGCTCTATTTTTTACTGTTTGATAAGAAACGAGCCTGCAAATTTTTTCTTCCGGAACTTTTTCTTGTTTTATCACTACTGTCAATCGAAACCGCCGTGGTCTTGCCTACCATAATGTTTTTAACGGTTATTTTTTTCAGAAAAATGAATAAGCAAACTTTTCTACGCCTCACTTTTCAGTTTGGTATCGTCCTCTTTTATCTTATTTTTCGTTTTATCGTTTTTAAAATCCCCACCACGGATTCATATTCTTTGGGTTTTTCTCCTCAAATGATAATTAAAAATGTTATTGTTTTTTTTGCTTGGCTTCTTAATTTTTCCGAGCCAACCACGGTTCATCTTGCCCCCCGCCAATTTCCTTTTACGGACCAGTGGTTTACGGAAACGTTCCAAATCTATCCGCTTATTCTAAGCCTCAACGTTATATTGTTGTTCATCACCGGCATTTTGGCTTTAATCAAAAATCCAAGATCTATTTTTAATAAAATTACCCTCTTTGGCGTACTTTGGTTTTTTATGGCACTTCTCCCCATTCTGGTGATTCCAAAAAGAGTATATCCATATTATCCTTTTTTGGCGCAGGTTGGTTTCTGGATCGCTTTTGCTTCCGTGATATATTCAAACCATAAATATGCGCTGACATATCTGGTGATTTTGTCATTTATCTTAACCAGTTTTTTAACTTTGAGATTCCTCGACAACAATCACTGGGTTTTTGCCGATCCGTTTGAAGTGAAAAACAGGTTTACCGCTTTTGAAAAGCTGAAAATTCCAAAAAAGATTCACTATGTCGTTTGGCGGATAGATAGTCCCGGTGCACGTGCGACGCTTGCTGACGGGGTGGCTTTTAATGTTTTAACCGATGATTTCAGCAAAAGATATCTTCTGAAATCTTCTCTGCTCCCCCAGAACCTGCAGGAAAACTACTATGACATGGATCGGTGTTTAAATATTTATGAACAAAAACTGATTATGGAAAAAACCGGAGGTCTTAATTTTCTAAAAATCAATAACCTAGAAGCTTGGAAGAGTCAACTTTCAGAATTTCGCCAGTGTAATTTAGAGGTAGCGGATTAACGCTTTCAAAGTGCACGTGCCGCTCTATGATTCCAAACATCAGGGAAAACAGTTTTCCGTTTCCCGAAGCAAGAAAGATCTGTTTTGACGAACCATATTCAGGAATCACCACCGCGCCATCTTTAAAATATATTTGTTTCTTGGAACCTATTTTTGCATTTTTAATCAAATTAACGATGTTTTTTGCCTGAATGGAACTCCTAATAATCCAATGAGTGCGTCTTTCGATCACTGCTGAATTAATAGCAATAAGAACATATAGACATATAAAACAAAAAGCCACTTTGTTCGAAAACTTTGAAATAACAAAACCAACAAAAAGAGATAGTCCAAGGATGGCAAGCGCTTGTTCGATGGCAAGTTTATGAAGTGGAAAAACAACTAGGGGAATCAAACTTAGGAAAAACCAAAGAAAAGAAAAAATTAGAACCTTATTATTGTCTCGTTTTTTTAACAAATTGATGGTAAATAATATTCCAAGAAAGATCATTAATGCAAAAAATCCCATAAAAAATACATAACCATTAATTTTTGTAATATCAAAAAAAACATTTTTAATTTTTAATCCGGGTTCTATAAAATCAATCAAAATATTCGGTGCGGAAAGACCCCAAATAAAATACCATAAATACATTTTTAAATTTTCTTTTCCAATAACTAATCTGTAAGAAGAACTTTCCGGCATCCCATATAAAAAAAAATGAAAAGATAAATACGATATTAAAAAAATTAAAAATAATAAAATAATTTTAAAAAAGCTTATCATTGACTTTTTGGGAGAAAAAAGCAGATATTCGATTGCCAAAAGCCCCGGGACGACGACCGCGGTTTCCTTTGACATTAAAGCACCTATAAAAAACAAAACCGCTAAGAATAAATTAAAACGAACCGCAGATTTTAAATATTTGGCAAAAGATAAGCATGATAAAAGTGAGAATAAAACCAGAAAAAGTTCATGTACGTATGACGCCGCATGGAGCGGGGCAAAATGAGTTGTGTTGACGGCAAAAAAAATCACCGCGAACGATGCAATTTTTTTATTAACAAGCGTTTTGACTAAATGATAAAAAAGAAAAATATTAACTGCAAAAATTAAAAAATTAACCACGTGATACCCAAGCGGGTTCCAACCAAAAATTGATTTAGTGATAAAAAAATATAGCTGGGTGGGAATTGGTCTGTAAAAAGCAAATTCTGCGGAGCGAAAAATGTTAAAAGCATCTAAAACTGATTTTAGATTTTGGGAATAAAACATTTGAATAAAATCGTCTTGATGAAAATATGTTAGAAAACCATCAAAAAAGAGGAAAAAACAAAAAACGGAAACTAAAATCGGTGAAAGATTATTTTTGATTATTTTTTTTACTTTTGTTTTTAACATAGGTACCAATAAGGGATAAAAAATATGCGAGTGTTAACCCCCAAGCAAAAACAGACAGAAGCGTTGATGTCCTCACCAGAAGGGTTCCCTCATACATAATCTTGATATTCGAGTTGCCTTTGGGCAATTTGAAATTAAAAAAACCATTTTCGAAGGTAAAATTTATTTTATGATTATCATTTGTCATTACTGACCAGCCAGGAAAGTAGATTTTTTTAACGGTGGCATTTGCTTCCGGGCCAACATAATTAAAAGAGAATTCTTGATTTTTATCCACAACGCGAGACACTTTTCCTTTTTTATCTGTCTCGACTCGGTCGATTAACTTGATCGTCATATTTTTGTCGTCGCCAAAATTAAAACCATTCACTCTCTGAGGCAGATATTCGTCTTCCGTGTTGGTGCTTTTTTCGAAAAAGACGGCCATGGGAATGTCAAACGAAACATATTTATTGACACGAATGTGGTTGCGGTTGGCATAGAAAGCGAGTCCCAAAATCACGATCAAAATGAAATATTTGGCGGGATTCTTGATTTTATTAAGAACCAGAGACAATAAAATGCCAGACCACAAAACCGCAATTCCCACCAACTTCCACGGAAAATCAATCGCAAAAATTTTCGCCATCATGTCCCAGAATGGCAAAGATTGCTTCATGGTAAGAGAAATAGAAAATAAAATTGTGAGAGATGAAATCACAATCAATAAATTTTCCTTAATTTTTCTTTTGATAACAAAGTACAAAACCGCAATCAATCCGCTGAGTGCCGCCGCCCAATTGGCAATCCCAAATTGAAAACTCATCACCGTGTCTGCGGGGTTCCCATTGCCAGCGTAACCCCAAGGGGTATATATTACTTTTTTGATGTCCAAAAGTTCACCCCCATAGATTTGCTGGAACTTGGAATCAAAAATCGTGTAACTTTTCTCAAGATATGCCGGAAAAAGATAATATGCCGAAAGAGACAGGAATAATAAGAAAGCGGCCGTTCCGCGAACCACAAAATGTTTTTTGTTTTGGGTAATCAACAAACAATACGCGGCAAAAATGAGGATGGACGGCAAAAAAATCACAAACGACAACGCGTGCGACAAAATGATGCCATAAAGTGAAATTGAGAGAAGCACCACATGCCACGCTTTTGGCGCGCGCGCGAGTTTTAAAAGCGCGTAAAAAACCAGCGGAAAGAACATGAAGGCAAAAACTTCCCCCATGGCATTGCGGACGTAAATGTTTAAAAAACGATACGGCGAAATTAAAAATAATATTGTTCCGGCCGCGACCACCCATTGTTTTTTTACAAGCTCCCTTAAGAAAAAATACATGAAAACGCCGGAGAAAAAATACGCGGCAAAATGCAGGATTTTAATGATGTCGAAAAGATCCACCCGCAAGAAAATTAATGGCATCGCCGCATACCAGGGCAAATGATAATTAAATTCGAAAAGCGGATAGCCGAAACCATACATCGCCTGATTTGCCCATCGCGGCGGGAACACGCCGTCCTTCAAAGCAAGCTTAAAATGATAAAGCCTAGCAATTTGATGAATTCCATCTTGAGACGTGTAATATGCTCCACCAAAAAGACTCTTTAGCGCCCAAATACTGACAATAAGCAATACGAAAATAAAAAATATATCTGCTTTGAAATTTTTCATGCCTTTTGCGATATAAAAATCTTAAATTTAACTCTGCCAATTTTGAAGATAATAAATTTTAGAAGCGTCGAAAGAGTTTGCAAAAGGAATTTGCTGCCGCGCCACCATTTGATGGACGAGGCTTCGGAAAAATAGCGGACAGGGACCGGAATTTCGCCCACGCGAAAACCCGCGGCAATGGCCGAGATCATGAATTCCTGATCAAAGGCAAAATCATCAGAAAATTTTTTGAATGGCAAGGCTTGCAAAACTTTTTTTGAATACGCGCGGTAGCCGCTAAAATGCTCGGTGAAATTGACACCGAGAACCAGATTTTCAATGACGCAGAAAATTCTGTTCAAAATATATTTTTTCAAGGGCATGCCGCCGGCCAAAACCTCAACACGCGTGCGAATGCGGGAACCAAACATCAAATCATATCTTCCTTCGATAATCGGCTTCACCAAATCTGGCGTGAGCGTGCTGTCATATTGATAGTCGGGGTGCAGCATGACAACGACGTCCGCGCCGTCTTTCAATGCTTCGGCGTAACAAGTTTTCTGGTTGCCGCCGTAGCCCGTGTTTTTCTGGTGCACCACTGTTTTTAAACCCATCTTTTTGGCGATTTCCACCGTCCGATCGCGCGAGCAATCGTCCACCACAATCACTTCGTCAACCACATTTTTCGGCAAATCGGCGTAGGTTTTTTCGATGGTTTTTTCCGCGTTATACGCGGGCATGACGACGATTATTTTTTTACCGCTAATCATAAATTCTTCTTAAAATATTTCACTGTTTCTTTTAAACCTTGTGATAAATAATATTTTGGCTCCCAGTTTAAAATCTTTTTTGCTTTGGAGATATTTAAACAACTTCTTTTTTGTTCCCCCAATTTGGCTTCGCCGTGCTTGATTTCGCCAAGGTAGCCGGTTTCTTTTTTGAGCGTTTCTGCCAAATCATTGACGTTAATTTCTTGTGCGGTGCCGATATTGATTTCCCCGCAATAATCTTTTTCGAGGACCGCGAGATTTGCGGCGGCCACATCTTTCACGAAAACATAGTCGCGGGTTTGCAAGCCGTCGCCATTAATCACCGGTGTTTCATTTTTCAGCATTTTTTTGGCAAAAATCGCGACCACGCCGGCTTCGCCGAATGGATCCTGTCGCGGACCAAACACATTTGCATAGCGCAGGGCCGTGTAACTCAACCCGAAATTTTTGTGATAATAAAAGAGATATTTTTCACTGGCCAATTTTGCGATGCCATATGGTGACAATGGCCGCGGCATAAACGTTTCCGGCGTCGGAATCACATCCGCTTCGCCATACACGGCACCGCCGGATGAGGCAAAGATGAATTTTTTCAAAGGATGAGTTTTTATGACTTCCAGAATGTTAAGTATACCCTTGATATTAATGTCCGCGTCATTAAGGGGATTTTCCACCGAATCGCGCACTTTTAATTGTGCGGCGTGGTGATTAACCACCTCGATGTGATTCTCTTTGATCAAATCACGGATTTTTGCATCGCGGATATCCATTTTCACGAATTTCGCTTTGGGATTAAGATTTTTTTCGCTGCCGGAAGACAAATCGTCAACAATTAACACGTTATACCCCTCTGCGATGTATAAATCCGTAACGTGGGAGGCGATAAAACCCGCGCCGCCCGTAACTAGAATGTTCATTATTGAGAGTTTGCAGTTTACAGTTTGCAGAAAATTAAATATTTTTTTCTGTTGACTGCCGACTGCTAACTACCAACTATTTTAAATGCCACTTTTCCATCTAAAAAATATATTGTATCGACCACGTTTATTGCGTCACGTAATTCGTCTTCCGTACCGACGAACAAAACATTTTGGCGGTTTTTTTCTTCCTGCCAATTTATTTTTTTAAATTCGAATTTGGCAAAACCGTTTTGAAACGTGCCGTCATTTTTTGATGCCAGAAATCTGTTTCCCCCATACAATAACATATAAATATACGGCTGGTTGTACGCTGTGGTACTTACTATTTTATCGTATTTTTGATAATTGTTTTCTTCAAAAAGAAACTCCGCCACTTGTTTGTAGCCGTATTGCCAAGATTGCGAAACTTCAAACGGATAGTGCTTAAAACGCGCGTTCACGTAAAACAGGAAAAAATATGCATAGGCGGTAAGGAGTAAAAATTTTCCCCATTTATATTTGATGATTATCACAAAACCAAAAACGACCAGTGTTAAAAAAAACGGAAATGACAAGATACTGCGAATGGCATGCGGCGCCTCGGCGGCCACCGCGGCCGGCAAGAGAGACACAATGAACAAAACGAGAAAAATGACGCGGTGACGAAAGTTTTTCGAAAATGAAATTATCCCTGCTCCCATGAGAATTGCTTCGAAAACATAAAATAAACCAAAGCCCAACACGTGGTGGCGTGCATTTCCATCCCCGTTCAAAAACAAAAAGTCAAAATTAAAATGAGAAAGAAAATTTTGCAGGGAATCGTATACATTCCCCACCGCAACACCACTCAAACGCGATAAACCATAACCACGCTGCACCGTCAAACTAAACGGGAAAAGTAACAGTACCATTATGATCGCGGCCACGACAACCGCAAGCCGTGAAATTTTTCTTTTTTTAAATAAATAAAGCGTCAGAAGTACGGCAAAAACCGGTGCGACAAATTTGTTGGCATGATATACATATACCGAAAGTACCAATAAACCCAAACCCAAAATATAGATTATGGTTTTTCGTCCGCATAACATCATCACTATCCCCCATAGAACCAGACTAAGTCCAAGATTCGCTTCAAAACCCCCGCGGGAAAATTGAATTATCCAGGGGTTAATCGCCGTGAGAAAAGCGGCAAGGAGAGGAAGAACGGAAGATTCCAGCCTTCGCTGGAATGACATAGAGGAAAAGGATAACAACGAAAAAAGAAGATATATTGCCAGCGGCAGCAAAGAACCAGCAAGCGCCGACGGAAAACGCACGGCGAATTCGTTTAAACCGAACAGTTTGATGGCCGGCATCATGGCATACGCATACATGGCCGGCTTGTAATCGCTAAACGAGCGCAGAGTGATCGGAAATTTGTGACCGTATTCATCAGAACCCGTTTTTAAAATCGAATATGAACTCCAGGCGTTCCCCGCTTCATCCCAATCGAGTGACGGTGGGTTACTTGATAGATTGTAAAAACGTAAAACAAACGCCAATAGAACAATCGAAGTTAGTATTATTTTTGATTTCAGAAATTTTTAATTTTTAAATTTTAATTTTTAATCAATATCTAATGTCTTAATTTTTAAATTTAAAATATTTAAGATTTGATTTCGAATTTCAAATTAAAAATTTCAAATTTTCTATGTTTCCCAAATTATAAACGCCGGTTCGCCACTCGGATAATTAATCTTTTCCAGAATTTTCCGATTGGGAGAATCGTCCATTTTTTGCGGTTCGATAATCAACAACGAATTTCCCGCGCCAAGATCCGTAATATTAAAATAGATGTTTTCAAATCGATAAACGTTATAAAACCCGAATTCATTTTTAACCACATTTGAATTTGCCAAAAATTCAGTTGCCGGAATTTTTCCATACCAGAGCACGTAAATATACGGCCGACCGTAATGACTTGTTAAATAAATTTGCCGGTATTCATTTTTATGTGCCATAATATAATCCACGGCTTGACGGTAACCATATTGAAAATATTTTCCCTGCGTTTTGGCGTAAACCAAATAATAGTCATTTAAATACCAAGTAAACACGGCCGCGGTTAAGAAAAACAGACTACCTTTGATTAAAATTTTACCCTTTCGCAGGAAAAAGACAAATCCGGCGGCGGTAAGAATTTGATACACCGGCAGTGCGTTAAGCGAGCGCAGAGCATGCGGCGTTTCCCGCGCCACCCCCGCCGGCGCAATTCCCAAGAATAACCACAGCAGTAAAAAGAGAAGTGTTTTTTTCGATTTTGCCAAAAGAAAAATAACTCCGGCAACAATCAGCGCCCCATCAATGATATAAAGCTGTCCCGTTCTCCCGGTCGCAAACGTACCGTTGACGTCGCCTTTCAAAAATAAATAATCAAATTTAAAATTATCCGTGTAATGTTTCAGATAATCCATGAAATAGAACCCGCGGCGGTTATTGATGATTTTGGACCACAGTGCGCCATTGTCACGTGCAATGCGTTCGTTGGAAATCTCAATCGGGACGGGATTTGTGAAAATGTTTACTTCCCGAAATCGCAATTGACCCTCTTTTGACATGAGATGTGGAACGAGAGGCATGACTAAAATAAAAATTAAAAAATAAAAAATAAAAAATTGGGCTTTACTGTGCAGTATTCGTTTGTAAAAAAAGATGCCCAAAAGAACCAGAAACAGAGGAATGAATATGCGGGAGCTGTTGAAGGTGTAGAGCGGCAAAACGAAAAAGACGGAGGACAGTAATAATTTTATTGTAGGGGCGCGGTTTTCGCGCCCATTGGGCGACAGGACGCCACCCCTACAAAACGATAGGAATAGCGTCAACCCAACCAGAAACAATCCCCAAGCAACATTGGCTTCGAAAGCGACTCGCGACAGACTAACGACCCACGGAGAAATGGCGATAAAAAAGGCCGCCAGCAATGAAATTCTTCCATTTCTGAAAAAATAGCAACTGATTAAATACACACATGCGACGGCCACGACGCCAAAAAACGCCGAGGGGAACCTCACGACAAAATCACTGGCGCCGAAAAGTTTAATGCTTGCGGCCATTAAATAAATGTACACCGGTGGTTTATAGTCGCCAAATGCTGTGAAATTCGTGAAAGGTAAAAAATCACCATGCTCGTCTTTACCGGTTTGCACCACGCTCCAAGCGTTATAACCAAGCGATGCCTCATCCCAATAGAGAGAGGAAGGATTACTACCTAATTGGTAGAACCGCAATATAAACGCCAGTAAAATAATGAAAATTAATAATATTTTTGTTTTCATAAACGCCACTTCTCAATTTTTAACCGGCCAAAATATTTGATTGACACCAAGCTCGCGTTTTTATTCATGAAATGGTCATACCATTGTTTGGCGGTGATCGAACTATCCGGCGGTTCGGCGATCAAATAATTTATTTTTGCCCTCCACAACGATTTTGGCGGCTTGATGCCTTTAAACTTTTCCCGCCACTTGAACCAGTAATCGTACGGGTATGAAAACCAGCTGGGCGAAAAAACTCCCACGCCAAAATCCGTATTTTTTCCGGCATCGGTATATATATACTCGATCGCGGCCAGTTGATTAACAATCGATGATGGATCGCTCGGCCTGCCCGCTCCTTTGGTAACAAACTGCAGACAGAAAAGGAAAACTACGGCCAGCATAATTATTCTTTTCCCGAATTGATTTTGCATGAGTCGATGAACACACGCGGCAACGATAATCAAATAATACAGAAAAAATCCGGTAAGATAATTACCCCAAATCACGTCCTTATAGCACATAAAGCAGACAAAAAGAAAAATTATGAAACCTGCGGCAAAGAGCAGGAACGGTTTTTGTTCTTTACGTGATGCTTTTTTGTAAACGAAGGGAATAAAAATGCAAATCAAAATTAAAAGCATTGGGGCAATTATTCCCAGTGCAGAAGGCAATGTTCTTTTCCATAATTCCATAAAAATCTCCAGCCGATTAATAAACCTTTGTCCCAAAGTCATGTTCCGAAAAAGATAAAATCTGATCTCCGGATGAAACAGACCCGCAAAAAGACTTTTTGTCATAAAAAACCCATGCCGGATTTCAAATAAAAACCGCGGCAGAAAAGGTAAAGCGGTTCCCAAAAGGAAAAAACCCATGTTTTTCATGATGGCGGATAAGTTCGTTTTTTCAAAGATCAGAAAAACAAGCAGAAATCCAAGATTAAAAGGAAAGATAAAAA
>JBGSIU010000043.1:0-2070 GCA_041742375.1 Patescibacteria group bacterium | reverse complement strand
TTGTTTTTTTCAAAAATGGATAGTGGGTACAGCCAAGGACGATTGTGTCGCAGCGGTTATTAATCACGGGTTTTAGGATTTGAATTAATTCTTCTTCAATCTTTTTGCCGGATACAATACCACGCTCAATATGCGATACTAAATTGGGGCAGGCGATATTCCAAATCATTTTGGTATTTCCGTGTTTTTCAATCAATTCTTTTTGATATTTTGATTTTGAAGTGCTTGGAGTTGATAAAATGGCAATGCGGCCATTTTTTGTCATCTCGGCTGCGGTTTTAACAACCGGCACCACGCCGACAATTGGAATCTGGGGAAATTTTTTACGGTAAAAATCAATTCCGGCAACAGTTGCCGTGTTGCAAGCCACGACAATGAGTTTTGGTTTAAACGATGTAAGAAACGTAAGCGACTTAAGGGTTAAAAGGCGGACTTCATCTTGAGCTTTTTCCCCATAAGGACAGTTTTTTTGGTCAGCCAAATAGACGATTTTTTCCCGCGGCAAGAGTTTTTTTAGTTCAGCATAAATCGAGAGGCCGCCAACCCCGGAATCAAAAATAGCAATAGTTGAATGAGATTTCTCCATTTTCGTCATTAATAAATTTTATCAGATAAAAAATAAATCAATCGGCTTTGAATAAAAATAAGAGAGCAAGTAAATCATCAAGATTTTGAACTCGCCAAGAAGTTATTTGATCAAGATTAACTGATGCGCCTTCTTTCATATGTTGATTTTTAAACATCTGGAGTGTTCTCTTAAGTGCAGTGGCATTAATTATCCCGGATTCTGTCATTTTTTTTATTAATAAAGAGATATCTTTTCTTTGAATTAATTCAACGATTGCGTGAATATTTTTTTCAGCAAGTTTTTCTGAATTAAAATATGGAAAATTTTTCATATAGTTTGGAATGTGAGAAATAGCGTCAAGAAACATTTGCGGATTAAGAATAAATGCTGGTAGTAAATTTGCGCTGATTTCAGCTTTTTGCTCTTCATTAAGAGGAGAACACCCCTTTTCCTTTTCAATATTTTCCTGATTTAAGGCAATCTCTATTGAACGAAAATGCCCTATTCCCCAAGTTAAGTGGTTTTCTGGCAGAGGAAAAAGGCAATTAAACCTCAAGTCGCGGGCAACTTCTATCATTTTCCGAGAATAAGGACGAAAGGAAAAATATCCATATATTTTATCAGGCTGTTTCATTTCTTCAAAATTTTTGTTTCGGAGGCGGACAACCCATTGACCATCTTCTTTAACAATTATTGTGGCTGTGCATGTGTCTTGGCGGCTAGTGGTCAGATAGCGAGCGCTTGTTATGTTGTCTCTTATTACAACCGGGCCAGGTTCATACCCTCTTAATGCTTCACTTTTATCCCAGATCTCGTTTAATCTTAAATTATTTCTAATTAATAAATTAATTCCGCCAGGTAAAGAGAAAATGTATAAACCGCTTGGAGTTTTCTTGGCTTCTGGTGTCGATTCTTCAAATGTTATCCGAAGTGCTTCCTCAACCATTTTCTTATAAAAGGTAAGAGTATTTTCTTTCTCTTTTTCTCTTTGTGCTTTTGAACAAGAATAGAATAAAAAATCTCTAACATCTTCGATATACAAATCAATGTTTGGACCAGTTTGAGAAAGAAGAGAGTCTAGATATGGGTTATGCTGAAAATAAGAAGTAGCCTGCACTTGGCGAAAAAGATCAATGGCTTCCAAAGATAAACCTGGGAAAGGATTGGTTGATGTTTCAATAAAAGCTTTCATCACGCAAGAGCCGCGCGTGGTGAGGATTGCATTGCCAAGAAGACGGGAAATTTTCTCAAATAAGGTTTCTAATTTGTTGATATTTTCGGGAGAAACATTATTTGCTGAAAAAAAATCAGCTAGTGAAAGTTGGTAATGATTGATGGGTTCAACAAGTTTGCCGTATGTTTCTTTGGGGTGTACCCCATATGATATGAATAAATTCTTTACAATTTCGGATTAAAATATGGGGATATGTTTAAACCAATTTCAAAACAAACAAAGGAAGAGATCCTTTTAAAAATAAAGGGTGGAGAGAAGGTGATGGCAC
>JBGSIU010000042.1:0-24619 GCA_041742375.1 Patescibacteria group bacterium | reverse complement strand
TTTGTTGCCGTAGGACTCCACAACTATCGCGTTAAAGAGAGATACGCATTAAAATTCTGTCAAGTTTAACAAAAAAGTAGAATTAGGAGAAAACTGTCTGCAAAATATTTGCAAACAAATTATTTTGCAAGGAGTTTAATACTTCTGACGGCACGGCCATTTCTGCTTTTAATCCAAATGTCAATAATACCGTTCGCTCGCTTACCCTTTCTTCTGATAACTCCAAGCTCTATGCAGGAGGCAGTTTCACCGCCATCGGCGAAGATCCGGCATTTGCCTATTTTGCCTCATTTACGAATGTCGCGCCCTCGCCAACTCCCACCCCAACTTCCACCCCGGGCCCAACCTCAACATCGGCTCCTGGACCAACTTCAACTCCAACGGTGGCGACGGCAACATCAGTTCCAACACTGACCCCGACGCCGATATTTATTCCAATTTCAAATTTGATGTCTTCTCCTTCAAGCACGCCGGCGCAACCTTTTCCCACGATTTCTCCAAAACCCGCACTTTTTGATGTTGTTTCCGCGCCTGCCCAGCTGGCAAAGCAAAATCCGGCTCCATCTATTATTTTTATGATTATAACAACATTGCTTGCCGCGCTTGTAATCTTTTTTTTAAAAAAGCGCAAACAACAAGAGGCGATAAAAAATTTAATAAATAAAAATTAGCATGAAATATGAAATTGCGAAATAAAATTTTACTTTTGGGATTAATGCTGATTTTTTTTTGCCAAGCTAAAGTAGCACTTGCCCAAGTTGACACAACTAACGCCGGATTTGTCGCCAAAGTTGCCCCGGGCGAACTTATGCCGATTTCAGTTAAACTGTCAAATTTTGGCGCAGGCCGGCGAGTTGATGTGGAAATTAAATATGCGATTTTAACCGAGGCAAGCGAGGAAATATATGTAAGCCGCGACACGATGGCGGTTGAAACCACGGCAAATTTCGTCAAAACCGTCCAAGTTCCTTTTGACACCATCCCCGGAATCTATATTGCCAAAACCACCATTAGTTATGAAGGCCAACAGGTTCCAGTCAGCACTCAATTTCCTTTCACCGTGGAGCGGAAAATTTTAGGCCTTTTTCAAGATGATTTCCTGCGTTATGCCGGCGTCATCATTTTTTTTTGCATTTTAATGTTTAGCCTCGGCCGTCTGTTTGTTAAGCGCCGTAATACAACAAGGTTCGCTCCGGTTGATTATTCAAACATTCCCCGCCAAAACCGCATTTTTTACGAACTAATAAGCGACACGGTTATGGGAATGAGGCAGAGAGTGGGGGACGCAGCGCTTGACATTGCCAGCCGTACCAATGGTCTTGTCATTGATGAAAAAACCGGACGGGTTTTGAAGTTCACGGAAAGCCCTTCAAAAGTCGTGGCCCAGCTTGTTTCCGGATACGAAAAAGTGCTTGGCCAAAAAACCAGTTTTTTCTTTCGCAAAACATAGCTTGTTTTTTTTAAAAAAATATATTATAAAAATAAATATGGCAAAACAAAAAACCGTGCTTATTATAGAAGATGATAAAAGCTTAAGCCATGCTCTTGCGGATATTCTCTGCCCCAAATTTTCAATTCTTGAGGCAGAAAGCGGCGAGAAAGGCGTCGAGCTTGCCCTTTCAAAACATCCAAATTTGATTTTGCTTGACCTTCTTCTTCCAAAGATGGACGGCATGACGGCCTTCAAAGAAATCCGCAAAGATCCTTGGGGAAAAGATGTTCCCGTGATTATCCTCACCAATGTCAATGCGACCGATGTTAAATTGGTGGAAAATATGGTGACAAATAAACCCTTATTTTATTTAGTGAAAGTCGATTGGAAAATTCACGATGTGGCAAAAAAAATTGAAGATGTATTAAAGATATAACATAAGAGAAGGGAGGTGAAATTACGAAAAATACAAATATCGAATCCAAGGAACTTGCCTTGCACTACTTTAAAACACTGGTCGAAGTGGCCCGCGAATCTTTCTTAATTCTTGATGCCAGTCTCAGAGTGATTTCAGGAAATCCGACTTTTTACCAAAACTTTAAAGTCTCGCCTGCACAAACCGAGAATAAATTTATTTATGAATTGGGAAACGGCCAATGGAACATTCCTGAACTTAAGAAATTGCTTGAGGAAATTCTGCCCGCGAAAAAAGTTGTGAGAAATTACAAAGTCTTCCACATTTTTGAAACAATCGGGCAAAAAACAATTTTGCTTAATGCCAGACAAATCGACTCAGCGCAGCTTATCATTCTTGCCATGGAAGATATCACGATCCGTGAGGAGCTGGAGAGAAAACTGGCCGAATACACTAAGGGGCTTGAGGTCAAAATGGCTGAGCGGACCGCCGCACTGGAAGCCAAGATAAAAGAACTGGAACAGATGAACAGGCTTATGATTGGCCGTGAATTAAAAATGGTTGAACTTAAGGACGAACTTAAAAAAATAAAAAAATGTTAAACCAACATAGCTTTGAGACGTGCCGCAATCAATTATTTAAAAGCGTCGGGTGGACGTGTTGCTTCTTTGTGCTTTTATTTTTCAGTTTAATTTTTTCAGTGTTCGCGACGAGTTCGTCACAAAGCGTCAGAGTTGGTGTTTATGACAATCAGCCGAAAGTTTATCAGGATGATAAAGGCGTGGATCTCGGAGTTTACCCTGATATTTTGAATTATATTGCCGCCCGGGAAAACTGGAAACTAAACTATATACACGGAACATGGGAAGAAGGTCTAAGACGCCTTAAAAAAGGAGAAATAGATTTAATGGTGGACGTCGCGGTTTCGGACGAAAGATTAAAGGAATTTGATTTCACGAAAGAGACGGTGATGGGCAGTTGGGGAGCAGTTTGTGCCGATAAAAAAACCAAGATCGAGTCTTTACAAGATCTTAATGGTAAAAAAATTGCTATTGTAAAATCAAGCGTATACTTAGGCGGGGAAGATGGAATTGATATATACATAAAAGCACTTGGATTAAAAGTGCAATTTATTTACGTTGATGAATATGATCAAACTTATGAACTTCTAAACAAAGGAGAAGTTGACGCCGCAGTTGTCAGCCACATTTTTGCCATCGCTAGTCAAAAAAACTATCCCCGCATCGTTCGCACAAATATATTTTTAAAACCAACCGAACTTCGGTTCGCCCTTACCAAAGGTAAAACTGACAATTTATATTTAATTGAAAGGCTTGATTATTGGGTTAAAAGATTAAAGGATGATGAGGGCAGTGTTTACTACAAATCACTGGAAAATCATGGCCTGACCGCGGCGATCACCGTCCAAGAAGTTCACCCAAAATGGCTGCTTCCGGCGCAACTGGCGGCGGCGATTATTATATTTTTATTATTATTGTTTATTATCTGGTTAACGCAGAAAAGATCAATCTTAATCAATAAATTTCGTTCCTTATTCGAATCGATGACAGAAATGGTAGTGCTTCACGAAATGATTTATGATGAAAACGGAAAAGCGATTGATTATCGAGTCATAGACTGCAATCCAGCCTTTTCTGACATGACAGGGATCCCCCGCGAAAAAGCAATTGGCGCAAAAGCTTCAGAGTTATACGGGACGGGTGATGCGCCATATCTATCAATTTATGATGACGTTGTTAAAACTGGGCACCCTAAACGTTTTGAGACATTCTTTAAGAATTTGAATAAGTATTTTGATATCTCAGTTTTTTCGCCCAGTCCCGGTAGATTCGGTACGACTATGAGCGATATCACCGACCGCAAAAACACAGAAAAGTTAATTGAATCAAGGAGAAAAGAATTAGAAAAATTAGCTCAATCTGAAGAAGAAGCAAAAAAAGCGATGTTAAACGTGATGGAGGATTTTGAAGAAGCTAAGCTGTGTCTTGAGGTAGGAAAAACCAGAGATGAAGCAATTTTGGCAAGTATTGGTGATGGAATAATTGCGACTGATCCAGACAGAAGAATAATTGTCATGAATAAAGCGGCGGAGAGACTGCTGGGATGGAAAGTTAATGAAGCAATTGGAAAACTTTATGATGATGTTGTTTTGTTGGAAGATGAAAAGGGAACATATGTTCCATTCAAAGAAAAGCCGCTTCACAAAGCTTTTGATAGTCGTGTCACGACCACTATTGCGACATTATATCTTCTTAGTAAAAATAAAATTAAGTTTCCTGTTGCCATCACTGTGTCTCCGGTTATTCTTAAAAATAAAATAATCGGCGCGGTGGAAGTTTTTCGGGATATCGCTCACGAAAAAGAGATTGAGAATGCAAAAACCGAATTTGCCTCGCTTGCTTCTCATCAACTCAGGACGCCATTTGCGACAATTAATTGGTATATTGAGCTTTTGCTTGGAAAAGATGTCGGCGAGCTTAACGCGAAACAGACAAAATATCTAAAGGAAATGTATCATGCCAGCTGCCGTATGGTCACCCTTGTCAACGCCATCTTGTCTGTTTCAAGAGTTGAAATGGGAAAAAGTGAAATTATGGAAAAACCGACCAATGTCGTGCGTCTTATTGAAACAATTACAGAAGAGGAAAAACCGGAGATAAAAGAAAAGAACCTTGAAGTTGAAAAAAAAATTGATAAAAATATTCCCCAAGTGATGACTGATCCAGAAAAACTAACAATTGTGATTGAAAACTTAATTAATAATTCCATTAAATATTCGCCAGTTAAAGGGAAAATATGCGTGAATTTAAATCTTAAAGGGAATACGCTAATGTTTAGTGTAGCTGACTCCGGCATTGGCATTCCGGAAACTGCCAAACCGCAGATTTTCACCAGGTTTTTTCGGGCAGATAATGCTAAAGCTCAAGATCCCGAAGGCGCAGGTTTGGGATTATATATTGTAAAAGCAATCGTTGATTTAATGGGCGGAAAAATTTGGTTTGAGTCAAAAGAAAACCATGGCACCACTTTTTTCGTCTCGCTTCCCATTAAATTGACGTCTAAAAAATTATGAATTCTCAGAATAAAACTATTTTAATCATGGAAGATGAAAAGCCTTTAATCGAGGTGATTAAAGCCAAAATGGAAATTGAAGGTCTGGAAACAGTTTCCGCCCGGTCTGTCGCTCAGGGTCTTGAATATCAGAAAACCGGCGTGAAAGTTTCGGCCATTTGGCTTGACCATTATTTGTTTGGAGAGTTAGATGGTTTGGATTTTGTTAAGAAAATTAAGGAAAAAGATTCGGTTTGGCGCGATCTGCCGGTTTTTGTGGTTTCCAACACGGTCTCGCCGGAAAAAATTCAGGAATATAAAAAGCTAGGAATTGTCAAATGCTACACCAAAGTGGATTTCCGGCTTGATGAGATAATAAATGATATTAAAAATTTTCTGAAAAAATAATCAGGCGCTTGTTGTAGCTTTTCATAATAGCCTGAATTAATTGATACTTGACAACAACTACAAACAGTTGTATTATATGTAGTATGTCAACTGATAACATCCAACGAATAACCCTTTTTATTAATTCTTCTATTGTTAAGCACGCAAAGGCGCAGGCGATTGTTGAAGAGCTAAGTTTGGCTTCTCTTGTTGAAAAAGCTTTAATTAAATATTTGCCCAAAGAAACAATAATTAAAAAAGCAGATATCATAAAAAGGGGGTGAGATTATATGTATTTATCGTCAACTAATTTAAGTCCTTTAGCATCGTTATTATTCGGTATATTAATTCTTATTTTTCCGAAATTTCTTAATTATCTAATCGCGGGTTATCTTATTATTGTTGGATTGCTCGGGCTGGGTTTAATAAAATAAGCGAAATAAAATATGGATATTAAAAGAGAAATAGAAAAAGAAACAGAAACAGCAGATAAACAAAAAAGGCTGGATGATAGCACTGTGGCTGATTTGGTTAAAAAATCTAACAGGATATTGGCAAGCATATCCTCACACGCGCTTCCTTTTGATTTATTTCCGGACACCATTAATGTTGAAGAGGGAAGAATCACGATCATAAACCGTCACTTTCTTTCCTCAGAAGTGCACAGTGTTGATATAAGTGATATTTCCAACATATTTATTAACAGAACGCTTCTGTTTTCCCAACTGGTTATCATTTCAAGAACATTTGAAGAGAATGAAATAAAAATAAGAAACTTGTTAACCCGCGAGGCAATTTTTGTTCGAAGAATCATTGAGGGGTTAAGGATTTTTAAAAGTAAAAAAATAGATACCTCAAGCTACACGAAGCAAGAACTTATCGCCAAGCTAAAAGAATTGAGCACGACAGAAATCGTGACATGAGAAGGAATTGCTTTTAACCCATTTAATGCGTTTATCTTTTTTAAACCAGGTGAGTTGCCGCTTGGCATAATTCACTTCGTCGCGTGTCCATTTCGCCACTGTTTCCTCGTAGGTCGCCTTTCCTTTGAAGTAATTTTCCCATTCGCGGTAGGCAATCGTTGAACGCAAAACTTCATTCCAGCCGTAAATTTTTACAAGTCCTTTAATTTCCGCGAGCAATCCTTTATCTAACCGATCTTTGACTCGTCGTTCAATATTTTTTTGAATTTGAGAGAGGGAAGAAGTTAGGCCAACAATTAAAAGGTTATCGTATTTTAATTCTTTAGCAATGGAACAATGAAGCAATGGAACAATGGTTTTATATTTTTCGATTTCAATCTTTCTCACCAATCTCCGCGGATTCATCCAGTCCGAATTATTCATCCCGCATTTGTCTTCGCTTTCTTGTTTGTCATCCCAGGCTACCAACTTTCTTTTTATAATAAATGACCTGGGATCCAGGCTCTTTGTTGTCTTTTGTAATTCTTTTTGCAGTTCTCCAACCGATAATTTTTCCAACTCTTTTCGTAACTCCGGATTCTGCGGCACATCAATCGTGTCAATTCCATCAATTAATGCTTTAAGGTAAAGTCCGGTTCCCCCCACCAGAACCGGTAATTTCCCGGCGTCGAGTAATTTTTGGATATAAGGTTTGACAATAAAACAGTAATCTGCCACACTAAAGAGCTTGTCAGGCTTTGTTAAATCTGTGCCAAAAATTTTGGCGTCTTTTCCGGTCCCAATATCCATGCCGCAGTAGACTTGGCGGGAGTCGACAGAAATTAAACCGACATTGCCGGTTTGATTTCTGTCGTCCTGAGGCCGAGGCAGGCCGAAGGACTTCCGTATCTCCTCCGCCGCCCTCGTTTTCCCGACCCCCGTCGGCCCCACAATTGCAAGAACCGTTTTTTTCATAATTTTTCTTTTAAAAATTCTTCAGCTGAGATAATTTTAATTTCTCTATATTTTTTCAGTTTAAGAAATTCCTTGTCTCCAGTAATAACAAATTGGCATTTTGATTCATAAGCCGTTTCTAAAATTCGATTATCTGCTTCATCTTTTAAAACGTGAATTTCTGTTTGTGGTTGGATAATAATTAAGTGCTTTTGTAATTTTAAGAGATAATCGCGGATTTTGTCTTGCGAAAAATGAAACTTTTTAATTAAAACATCGGTAAGTTCAGCAAGGAGGATGAGGGAGATAAAAGCAGTTATTCTTTTTAGCCTGATAAGGTCAATAATATCTCTTGGTTTTCCGCCAAAAAGAAGAGCAGAAATAAGAATGTTTGTGTCCAAGACCACTTTTGGAAAGTCATTTTCCTTGTCGGTAGCTTTTGATAATTTTGCTGACTTGTTCATTGTTTTTAATGTTTAATTTTTTGGCTTGGGTTTGGCCATAATCGTACAAATTATTCCATTCTTCTTTTTCCGCCAGATAAACGCGTACAGCTTCACGAATTAGTTCGCTGCGGTTTTTCATTTCATTTGCCGCCGCTTCGTCAATTTTTCTCACAAGGGGTATTGGTAAAACGATATTAAAAGCTTGAGTTTGTATCATATACACTAATTGTATATAATCAGTTTGGGATTGTCAAGACTTGCAGCATTCACATTCGCACTCTTTTCGTTTTCCATCTTCACCATAGCAATAGTTTTTTTCCTCGTTCTCATCAAGAGTTTTCAAATGCGACCCATCACAAAATGGCTGGTTTTTGGAAAGCCCGCACATGCAGATTGTTTTATCTCCAATCTGCATTGGGCCATGAGCAGTTTTTTTCACACATCGCGCCATATTTTTTTAAATAGCCTCCACACTTCCATCAAGCTTCATATAATACAAATCAACTTGAAGATTTGGGTATTTGGCAAGAATTGCATTTTTCGCTTTTTGTAAATCTGCCCCGTGGCGCTTGGGAGTCGATTCGGCTCCATAGGCGCCGCATTCTTCGTGATGAATTAAAACGGCTTGCGTAATCTGGTGAAGCCGCACTGAAATATCAATCTGGCCCATCACAGTATCCAGTTCTTTTGTTGAGCCGGCATAGCCCACAAGGTCAAAAGTTTTGCCCGGCAGTTTTTCATCCGTGAAACGGCGGATAAATTTTTGAAACCGGAAATCAATGCAACAAACAACAATCGCATTTGCAATATGTGCCATAATTTTTTAAAAATTTTAATTAATTTTTTCTATTTATCTTATTGTCTTATCTATTTATATCATAAAAATACATTTATAACTTCTTGATAATTGCTGATTGAAAAATCAGCCTGGGTGATAGATTTGTCATTAACCCCCGGAGTGTGGAATCCCACGCAAAAAATGTTGGCTGATTGGGCGGCTTGAATTCCAAAAAGAGAATCTTCAAAAGCTAAAGCTTCTTCGGGATTTTTATTAAGCCTGGCAAGCGCCTTCTGATAAATCTCAGGATTTGGCTTGCCGCGCGAGATGTCTTCCGCCGTTAAAACACAATCGAAAAATTGTTTAATATTGAATTTTTCAAGAATAATGTTTGTAAATTCTTTAATGGTCGAAGTGGCCAGGCAATTTTCAAAATTCTTTATTTTGAGAAGTTCAAGCAGGTTTTTTGCATTTGGTTTGAGTCTGGCAACGCTTGAAAAATTATCATGCAGCTCTCTTCTTTTTGCTTTATGAAATTCGTAAATTAAACTTTTGAGAGAATCAGGTTTTTGGCCTTTTTTTTCCAAAAAGGTGATAAATCCATCGCCAATTTTTTTGCCGGCAAGACACGCGAGATACTCTTTTCGGGTCGGGTTAAAACCGGTAATGGTTTGCAGCGCGTTTTTGAAACCGAAACAATTAAGATCTTCCAGGTCAACTAAAGTTCCGTCAAGATCGAAAATATATCCAGATTTATCTCTGATAATGTTTTTTAATTCTTGATTCATTTGTCCTCTTAGAGGTTTAAACGCCAGATACTGTAATTTAACGCGCTGGCAAATGATACCCAGAAAAGATACGGCACCAAAAGCCATGAGGCAACTTTATCAACATTGTGGAAGCGCAAAATTAAAATTGCGATAAGCATCCATAAAACAATAATTGTGGCAAATGATAACAAAAGCTCATGCAGTCCAAAAAAAATAATCGACCAGCCGGCATTAACCACCAAGTGGACAAAAAATAGAATAATTAAACTCTTAATTTCTTGCCGTTTTTTCTTTTTCAGTTTTTTATCTTCTAATTTTTTAAAAATAAGAAAAATGGAAATGCCCATTAAAGTGTAAAGCGTGGTCCACGCCGGCCCAAAAAGCCAATTCGGTGGTTGAAAAGCAGGCTTAACAAGCCCGGCATACCAAGTGGGAATTTCGCGAAAGGTGAACGCTGACCCCGCCACTCCCGCCATCTGACAGATAAAAATACAAAATAAAAGAAAAAGAGTTTTGTTTTTCATAATTTTATTATTACAAATCTATTCCCAAATTTCAAACATTTATATTCCTCTAAATTCCTATAAAAATCCTTTAATTTATGATATATTGGAAGAAATGAATAAAACCTATTGATTTTTAACGATTTAAAAAAGAAAAAATTAATTATTTAATAATTTTTTGGGATTATATTCTTTCTTTTTTGTCATCCCAGACAACCTTTATGTTTTATATAATAAATGATCTGGGATCCAGAATATAGATTCCAGATCAAGGCCGTTAGCCTTGTCTGGAATGACAACAAGGGGGCAATAATTTCAAATTTCAAATTTGGCAACTCATCCCGAATACCAATATCTCAATTTGCTCCAGGATATCGTTGATAATGGCGCTTGGAAGATTTCCCATTCAACAGGCGTGAAATTAAAATCAGTTTTTGGCCGGCAAATCCGCTTTGATCTGTCAAAAGGTTTTCCGCTTCTTACCACAAAAAAAGTTTTTTCTCGCGGCATAATCCATGAGCTCATTTGGTTTTTATCAGGGTCATCAAACATTAAATATTTGATTGAAAATAATGTTCACATTTGGGATGAATGGGCGTATAAAAAATACGAATGGGCAGTTAAAGATGGCAAAGCCAAGGAAATGCCATATGGTAAATTTGTAGAAAAACTAAAAAGTAATGAACTCTTCCTTGAAGAGTGGGGAGATTTGGGCGCCGTGTATGGGGTTCAGTGGCGCAACTGGCCCAGCGGTAAAAGGAAGATTGACCAGCTTGGTTGGGCGATTGAAAAAATTAAAAAATATCCGCAGAAAAAACATTACATCATTTCCGCCTGGAATGCAGGTTGTATTTATGAAATGAGTGGAAGCCATAGCGCCTCAATGGTGATTGCCCCCTGCCACACCATGTTTCACATTAATATCACCGGCGATAAATTATCCCTTCTTTTATATCAACGAAGTAGCGATATGTTTTTAGGAGTGCCATTTAACATTGCAAGCTACAGTTTGCTGACTTTAATGCTTGCCCAAGTTTGCGGCTATAAACCAGGTGATTTTATTCATACATTCGGGGATGCCCATATCTACGAAAACCACATGGATCAGGTTAAAGAACAGCTTTCCCGCAAGCCGCGACCGTTCCCAAAAATTAAATTAAATCCAAAAGTCAAAAAAATCGACGACTTTCGCTTTGAAGACATCACGCTTGAAAACTATGATCCCTATCCGCCGATAAAAGCCGAGATCACGGTAGTTGGAGGATTCTAGTCCACATTGTCATTCCTGCGAAGGCAGGAATCTATGTAATAATTTTTCGTGTAGAGACGCATTATGATGCGTCTCACGCAGGTATTAAACGTGAAGTCGGGTAAAAAAAATAATGCAAAAACCAATAATTTCCATTATCGCTGCAATTGGTAAAAATCGCGAACTTGGAAAAAATAACCAACTTCTTTGGAAAATTCCTACAGATTTAAAGCATTTTAAAAAAATCACAACTGGTCACCCGGTTATCATGGGACGAAAAACATATGAGTCAATTGGCAAGCCACTGCCAGAAAGAACTAATATCATAATATCTCGTAATCTAAATATTTTCGTAGGGGCGGACCTCCTGGTCCGCCCCAATTCCGCCGCAGGCGGAAAAATTCAAGTCGTTAATTCAATAAAAGAAGCATTAGATTTAGGAAATATATTAGAAAATAGCGGAGAAGTCTTTATTATCGGCGGCGCCAGCATTTATGCCCAAGCTATGCCATTTGCCGACAAATTATATTTAACTATCATTGACGCCGCGCGCCCCGATGCCGACACTTTTTTCCCCGACTACAGCGATTTTAAAAAAATAATTTCTAAAGAAGACATGCAGGAAAACGGAATAAAGTTCAGCTTTTTGGAGCTTCAGCGCACCACGCTTCCCGCCGGAATTTCACGCTCCGGGTGAAGAAGAATTGGCCGGCCATCAACATCGGCGGCAATGATCATTCCTTGGCTTTCATAGCCTTTAAATTTTCGAGGCACGATATTAATTAAAATAGGCATTTCCCGTCCAATTAAAATAGACGGATCGTTAAAAAATTCCGACATACCGGCCATGATTTGTCTTTTCTCGCCTCCAATGTCAAAGATAAATTTGATTAGTTTATCCGCCTCCGGCACTTTTTCCGCCGAAATAACTTTACCAATTCTAATATCCAGTTTCTGAAAATCTTCAAACTTAATTAAATCTTTCATAGTTTCTTGAAAACCAAAACCCCCACGCCGGCGGCCAGCGCCGTGGCTAACATTCCCCATAAAACATCAATTATAACAACAATCAAAGGCCAATTTTTCAAAGTGGCTAAATTTGTGAAATTATAAGTTCCATAAGCAATCATTCCCAAAAAACCTCCCAAAAGAATTGCTTTTAAAATTTCCCCGTCGCGTGCGGCCGGTAAAATAGCAAAAATTAAAATGCCTGCGGCATAGAGCGGATAAAAAAGCAAAATTCCAAGCCAGTTAACTTGCCCACTCAAAAAACTTGCCAAATGTTTTGCGTAAAAATTTTTGGCAACGAGCATAAGCCAAATTCCATCAAAAATGAGTAAGCTAAAAAAAGTGGAAAAATATGTAATTAAATCTTTCATATTTGTTTAATAAAGTGATCCAGTTTAGACAAGTGTTTTCTTTCATTTACTTCCCCGGATGTTAAAAAGAGAAAACTTTGAATTTTAATATTAAGCATTTTTTCGATTTCAAGCGTGACTCTTTGATTCATTTCTCCATTTCCAGACACTGAGATAAAAGCAATTTTTTTCACTTTGTTTTTAACATCAAGTAAGTAGCGGCGCACTGCCGGCGGCAGGCTCACGGCCCAAATTGGCGAAACTAAAATTAACAAATCAAATTCGGCCGGATTATTTCTAATTTTAGCAATTTTTCCGGGCGTGTGAAACATTGCTTTTATTCCTCCGAAAAAATAAGTTTTTATGATATTGCTTCTATCTTCAAGATCAATGATTCTCTCGCGCGCTGCATTCAGTTTATCCTGGAGATATCTTGCCACTTCACAATTTGCGCCGTTTTCTGTTCGGGAGTAGTAAGCAATAAGAATTTTCTCCATAGGTTTTTGATTTTAATTATACCTTTTTCTTCAGTTTCTTTTAAGGATAGGTAGATAGAATATCAGAGACTAGATTGGAGGTGAGAAAAATATGAAAAAGAAAATTTTAATCGCAGTTTTTATCGGAGTTTTTTCGCTTGGTGCAATTTTCACAGCTTCCGAGGTTCAGGCTTTTGCAGGCCGCGGCCAAAATCAGAATATGATTTCGGCTCTTGCCAAGAAACTTGGGCTAAGTGAGGACAAAGTGAAAAAAGCTTTTGACGGCATCCAAGCAGATCGCCAAAAAGAAATGCAAGCTGCTTTTGAAAAAAAATTAACTCAAGCAGTCAAAGACGGAAAAATCACGGAAAGTCAAAAACAGCTCATTTTAACAAAACATAATGAGTTGAAAAAAGAGCAATTGGCAAACCGCGAAAACGGACAAAATAAAAGGGCAGAACTTGAAAAATGGGCGAGTGACAACGGCATTCCAACTGAATTCTTTGGCATGGGTCGAGGAATGAAGGGTGGAATGGGAAGGGCTCGCGGATGGATGAAATAACCACCCCGCCTTTCAAAAGGAAAGCCAGGCCTTTGGAAAGAAATTCCCAAAGGCCTGTTCTTTTTTCCCTTAACATTCCTCGAAAATTCCTCTTAAATTCCTTTATCCTCGCCCGCCGCGCCGGACTTTATTCTGAGCGTAGTCGAAGGATTATTTTTTCCTCGCGCGATTTTTAACTTGGAACATTATGGATAGTTTTTAAAAAATTCTGCGATAATTCGCTCCATTCTTGGTGAATAATATTGGTTAAAATGGCAAATTCTTGATCTTTTTTCACCCCATGTTCACTCCAATAATCAGTAAGTTTATTTCGAGTTTCCTGTCCCATCATGCGTTGTTGGATCCATTTTTCGCTTCGTCCGTGTTTTTTCCAATATTCTCGTGAACGATTGAGCGCTTTTTCCGGATCGGCCATTTCTTGCATTCTTTCGTATCCTACCTTGGCAAGCCATGCTTTTATTGGTTCTGCCTTTTTGCTTGGTACAGACTGAATTAGACGCAAAAGAGCTTCCACATTAGCAACATCTGTTTCACGCATTTTTCCATCCAATGCCAGCATTTTCAACCGGTCACATTTTGTGACCACTTCACTTCCTTCATTTTTCAAGCGGTTTTTTAGAGTAGTCCAATAACTTTTTGCTTTCTTATAATTTGCTTGGTTTGTTAAAGCCGCGACGATATCAATCACCGAAAAATACCAAGTTTCGGTTTTTTCATCATAATGCCGGCGAATTTTAAAATTTTCAAAAATAGCAAGTGAAGTTTCGTTTTTCATAATTTAATCATGCACCAAATTTTCGTCCGGTTTTAATTTATTAAATCGCTTAATTATTGATTCACAAATGTCAGCAAAGGTTTTTGCCCAATAGTCATTAATTTCATTCACTTCTGACATTTCCTTATGTAAATGGACAAAATTTCTTAAATCTCTTACAATATTAATTTGATAATATTCTTTCTCGGAAAAATCACGGTTTTTGTATGCAATTTTTATCGCATGATAAAAATCTTCCGCTTCAGGATATTTTTCTATCAAAACAGCTTCAATTATTGACGCGTAAAGGATTATTGATGGTTTCCATAATGATTTTGCCAAACAAGTTTTTGCAGTTTTGTAATCTCTTTGAAGAAGTGGTGTTAATTTTTTATTTTTAACAAAATCAAATGTTCTGCTTGCCACTTTTTTTCTTAATTCTGGATTTTGTAAAAATCTGGTTTTTACGGAACTACTCAACTTTTCTCTATGTTCTTTAGTCATTATTTCTGCTTCAGGAAAACGTCTTAAATACTCAGCGACTGATAATCTATGCTTTCGATTTATATGCGTTCCTAGATTCGGAAAACTCGCTGAGCATAGTTTACATTTTATTTTTGGTATATTATTTTCATTTGTAGTCATAGCTATTTTTTGTTTTTATTATACCGCGTGTTTTGTAGAATCCGTGTTTTTTCATAAAACTTCTTCCCGAACCAGTTTTTAAATATTTTTCAAATATTTCCTAAGCATTCCTTTTATTGTTTTTCTTCCATAACCTCCTTTTAAATATTCCTCTCTATTTTTTGCATCAGATTTATCTAAAAATGCTTCGTAAAAAATTAATTTATATGGTCGGTAAGGTTTTGTTGCCTGACTTTTACCGCAATTATGTTCACTGAATCGCTTTTTCAAATCAGAAGTATAGCCAATATAAAAACTTTTGTTTTTTAGACTTTGGAGGATATAGGTATAGTAAAACATTGAAGGCGGCAACGCAATAAATTTGCAAAGCAAATTTAAGCGTTCCAGCCACGTTGAGCGTAATGCCGCTTTGCGGCAAACGCTCTTACGTGGCGGAGGCGACAGGATTCGAACCTGTGCGAGCCTTACGGCTCAGGGGTTTAGCGAACCCCCGCAATGGACCGAGCTATGCGACGCCTCCATTAGAAAATCTTAATTTTAGGCGGACTATCCCCTAATTATACTTTAAAACTCCAAAAATTTCCCCTTGTATCCCGCAAAAATTCCTGTTAACATTAATTCCATGATGCAAAAAATAACTTTAGAAGATTATGAAAAAACTCAGGCGTGGGGGCTTTTAACAAGCGTTGATTTGCATTCCTGTAATCCGGCAACAATTCGCGATGCCCAAAAAATTAAAGATTTTGTAGTTCAGCTTTGCGGCCTCATCAAAATGAAAAGGTTTGGAGAGTGTCAGGTGGTGAATTTTGGTGAAGATGAAAGAGTCGCCGGATATTCCATGACTCAGCTTATTGAAACATCATTAATTTCCGGCCATTTTGCCAATTTGACAAACAATGTGTATCTTGATATCTTTTCCTGCAAATATTACGATCCGCAAATTGCTGCCGATTTTGCCGCCAAATTCTTCGAGGCAAAAGATTTTAAAATAAACTGCGTATCGAGAAAATAATATTAATATTATTGATATAATTATAGTAAACGCAAAAAAAAGTCTAACTATATCAGACATAAATCGCGCGCGAAAAAATAGCGTAAAGAAAAACATATGGCAAATCAAGATCAAGAATGTTGTCCAAAATTTAATCCCCTGCCGTGGGAAGGGAAGATTTTTGAGTGGCAAAATAAAAAGTTCATTAAAGATAAAGTCTTCACGCTTTTTCATATCCCAATTAATTTTGGTGCAGTGATTGTAAGAATGAATAAAAAAGTAGAAAAAGCCGGTGCTAAAATTCCTGATTGGCTTTGTCTTTCAGACCACACTTCAAAATGGAACATGGATTTATATTTGGCGGTTGATAAAGAAATCCCGGATGCTAAGAACCTGAACATGAGCGGAAATTTTTTAAGTAAAGTTTACGAAGGTCCCTTTCAGGACACCGGTAAATGGTGTAAGGATTTCGAAAAATATGCGAAAAATAAAAACTTCAAAATCAAAAAATGGTATATGTGGTATACGACTTGTCCCAAATGCGCCAAGAAATGGGGCAAAAACTATGTCGTGATTATTGCTGAAATTATTAATGAAAAATAAAAAAGATTCTCTTGAGTTGCTTCCCAATATCGGAAAAATCATTGCCGGAAAACTGCAAAAAATTGGCGTGAAAAATGCAGAAGATTTTTTGGCGCGAGACCCTTATGAAGTTTTTGCGGAACTTTTAAAAAAAGTTGACCCCACGCTTTGCCGTTGTGCTTTGGCCTCAATTGTTGGAGCGAAAAAAGGAGTCAAATGGCATAAGGTTACACGGGTAGCTGCGGCAGAATTTCTCAAACGAAATCCCAAACATAAATGGGGAAAATGCTGACCGTAAATTATTATGTTTTTTAACCTTTGGATATATTCGCTTTCCAGCGTTTTTTTAGTAAGCGCCGTGTCGCTTGTTGGCGCCGCAGCGATTTTTTTGCCGCGTAAATTTCCAAAAAACTTCCTAATTTTCTTGGTGAGTTTTTCCGCCGGTGCGCTTTTGGGGGATGTGTTTATTCATCTTTTGCCGGAAATTGCGGCAGAATCCGGTTTTAATTTAAACATTTCGCTTTTCATTTTGGCGGGAATTTTAATTGGTTTTGCCACGGAAAAATTAATTTGTTGGCGCCATTGCCATATGCCGCTCACCAAAACTCATGTGCATAATTTTGCCCATATGAATTTGATTGGCGATTTTTTCCACAATTTTTTAGACGGAGCGATAATTAGCGTAAGTTATCTTTCAAGTATCTCGCTTGGAATTGCCACAACCATCGCCGTGATTTTTCATGAAATCCCTCAGGAAATTGGGGATTTTGGCGTGCTTCTTCATGGCGGTTATTCCCGACAGCGCGCCCTGACCTTGAATTTTCTCACTGCCTGCTCGGCGTTTGCCGGCGCGATCGCCGCGCTTTTAATTGGATCTGCCATTGCCGATTCCTTAAATTTATTTTTAGCCATCGCCGCCGGCAATTTCATTTATATCGCAAGCGCCGATTTAATTCCCGAGCTTCACAAGGAAACCGATTTTAAAAATGCCATTTGGCAATTTGTGTTTTTACTCCTCGGAATTTTTGTCATGTGGGGGCTATTAGCTTTGTCATAGATTTATTTTTTTGTCATTCTTGATTAATCATTTATTCATATTTAGTCTAATAATAAAATAGAAGTAAAGATGTTGAATCGTAAATCATTTTTTGTCATCTTCGTTTTTCTTCTTGGTTTTTCATTATTAATATTTAATTACATTATTGGCGCTGAAAAAATAATTGATGCGGCGGCAAATGAGTTTCGCGGCGGATCATGCGGAGCTTGTTTTTCTTGTTCCTTAAGAGAAATTTGTTCAAAAAGATATGGTTTTGATTTGTATCTTCTTGCGTTAACACCGTTTTTTTTGGCAAGTTTAGTTTCATTTTTTGGGACAATCATTCTTGACAATAACTTAATTTCTAATTTGAAATTGAGTTTTGTTATTTGTTTTTTTTGGGTTGCGATTTTGGAATCCTTAATAGGAATTTTCCAAACTCCGGTTCTCTCAACGTCTTTTCTTGAAGGTCGGCAAGAACTTAAATATTCTTTTTTGTTAAGTCATATTTGTTGGCAACAATTAGTTATTATTTCTATTGGCATTTTTCTCTCAAGCACAATAAGTTATTTTTTTGCTGGTTTTATTAAAACTTTACGGAAAAAATTATTTAAAAAAAGTAATCGATGATAATATTAATCAGTTTAAATTTGGCAAAAGGAGGGTGTTTTTGACGGGCGCTGATGTGCCGGAATATAACACGTAAATTCTACCGCGCCTCCGGCTGCCATGTTCGTTAATAGTGCGGGAAATATGTACCAAATTAAGAGTTGACACTTAATTTAGAGCAGGACAAAGTAAGAGTATGGCTTGAAATTATTCCTTGGGAAATTTTATCAACCTAAACCTCTATTATGCCTTCCTTTTCCTCAGCTTGCCAATAATAAAGAAGATTCCGCCAAATCCCAAAAGGACAATGTTGGCAAGCACAAAAATAGATATCATGCCTGATGAGGAAGATGAAATTGCAAATGCATGTGGTCGCTCAATCGAAAGATCTCCTCCTCCAGCTGACGGTAAAGATAAGTTTTGTAAACCGTTATTAAACATTCCAGTTGATGATCTATCGAAAACCGGAGCAGGTTGGATGATTGTATTTTGAGAGGATGGTTGGCTTTCAAACGAAAATTTGTCAAGTTCCTTGGAGAATTCCTCTAAATTTTGGATTTGAGTTTCATTAACAAGAGCGACTAAAGAAGTAAGAGTTGTTATCACACCGCTTTGTTTGGCCAGTTGGTTAAGTTCATCTTGAGATAGCTTGCCGCTTGAAATTAACGACATGATGTATTTGCGATTTATCAAAAAACCGGCAAAATCATCATCTTTTTTCTCAATCTGCCTCTCAATGCTCACGGCAAGAAAGTTATTTAATGGCGCAATTTTTTCCTGTTTTCCAAATTCGGTCAGAGCGTAAAGATTTAAAGCATCAAAAAAACTATCAGTTTTCTCATGAATAAAATAAACTGACGACGGCAGCAAGTTATTTAATTGAGGATCAGAGGAAGTAGCCACTAATATTAAATCATAATCGGTTTTAAAATCAGCCATAATTTTTTGAGCATCACTTTTGCCAAAATATACAACTTCCGGATTTTGATCAAGCCATGAAAGAGAAAGCGTTTGAGGAAGGCTTAATGAATCGTTAAAGAAATAAAGGTCAAAAGAATTTTTCTCTGTCAATTTAAGATTTTGTTTTAATAAGTTTTTTAAATCTGCAATGTAATTATTATTTTTATTTAAATAAGAAACATCAAGCAGAATTGCAATTTTTTTCGCGTTTAAACTGTTAACAGCATTAATTCCCCTCTCATTATTACAGGGAAGACTGTTAAGTTTAGAATTTTTCATTTGGCAAAGATCATTTTTTGTCGATGCAACTTCTGTTTTAACTTGATCAAGATTTGAAGAAATAATAGCGCTTTCGTCCTTCAAATTTTGCTTTTTTGAATAAACAGGTAAAGAAAATCCTTGGGAGGTTAGAGGGGTTATGTAGGAAAATAAAACTTTTTGGTTTAAAGCGGCTTGCCAACTCTGTTTGGCGGGAATTGGAAAAACACGCAGTCGATATTGTCGCGGTCCGACTTCCTCAAGAAGCGCCGGATCGCGCGAGCGGTTAAGTTCTTGATTATATATTTTGGCCGCCGCGCCGCGGGGTGCAAAAATTCCCGGAAATTCAAGATTTGGACCAAGTTTAAGCTCCGTAACGGTGCTTCCCTCGGCAAGCGAAAATTCATAAATCACTTCTTCATTTCGAAAACTGGTGTTTTCAAATTCGTCGGTGATTGTGATTTTGGCAAACAAGTTATCGTTGCTTTTCTGAGCGTTAACATTGTGAGAGACAAGCTTAACATTCCTCAGAGGAATAACCGGATATGTTGTTTCCTGCCATGATTTGCCAAAAAGATATTCAAAATTTTGAGAAAGAACATAGGCGTCCTGGGTTTCTCCTTGGTAAACGAAAGGATAAGCCATGCATAAAAATACATTTTGAATCATTTCGGCAAAAACCTCGTCAAGTCCCAAAACCTCTTGTAGTCCGCGTTTCAGCGTTGTATCATCTTTGGAAAAAGGGTAGCGGGTGCGATAATTCAATGCGTCATCAATTCCTCGTTTAATTTCTTCCTCATGAGATAAAAGTTCCCGGGCAATCCCCGCTTTTTCTTCAAAAGTTGTTGAGTATGGCAAAGAGTTTAATTTGGCGATATATGGTGAAATATTTGGTTGAAAACTACAGAGCGCAAAAAAAATAACGTAAAGCATGCCGATTGCCGCATGAGTTTGGAGGGCGGTTTTTTTGCCAACTTGAGCTTGGAGATTAAAGTGGGTCGCGGAAAATTGGCGAAAGATTAAATAAAGCACAATGAATGGCACAATGATTAAAATCGTCAGTCCGAACACTCCTATTCCACCAAGAAGCAGAGAAAAAAGAGCGGCAATAATGTTAAAAGAATAGTTGTAACTGGGAAGAAAAACATCGGACAAAGCGCGAATGACAACTTTCATTATGGTTCCTAAAATGGGAGGGAAAAAGAAAGAATAAAGCGTCACCAGATACCCGGCCGTAATTAATGATGATTGCTGAAGAATAGTGGTCGCCACAAGAGAAAGTAAAGACCGTGCGCGGAATTTAATTAAATCTAAAAAAATAGAAACAATTAAAAAAATCAGCATTAGAACAAAAAACCATAAATATGGCGCGGCGTCGGTAAAAGCGTTATAGGAAATAAAAAGCAATGTAAGAAGAGGAATTTCAAAGAAAAAGAGCAATCGAGAATAGTTATGAGTGGTTTTTATTTCCGCAGATTTTAACGCTGCACCCACTGAGAAAAGAGGCGTTAAACAAAGAAAAACTAAAGCGGCGCTTCGAAATAAATTAAGGTTTGAAAAAGTTGATAATAGTTGGTTGCGAAAATCACTATTCGTAAGGAAATTAATAACAAAGAATATTGCCATTACAAGATATATACCGTTGTAAACCCAAAAGAAAAGTGCCGAAAACCCATTTCTTAAAATTTCGCCAAACTTTGACGCAGATGTATCCGAAATTGTAGCTAATTGTGATGCCTTTTGTTCTTCGGAAGTTTTTAAAAGTTGGATTAGAGCTCGAAAAGCACAGCGTTCTGCAATCGGCGCGAAATTTTTTGGCGTCACATTTTTGCCTGCGCTTAAGATTTGCACTTCACCAGTTTGTTCATTAATTGTGATTGAAATTGCGGCCCGATTTACCTTAGGGAAATGGATAGAAATTTCGTTTAAAACCGCGTTCTGCATTTTGGCCAAAATTTGACTGTGGCGCAGTCCACGGCTGATTAAAATATCAATAAGTTCTGAAAACTCTGTTTCCATAATGTCTACATTTATATTATCATATATTTATGAAAAATATTCTTTCTCACTTTGAAATCCGCAATTTAAAAAAGGTTCAGGAAAAGCTGGATTTGTTTTGCCGCGCTGGTATTCAAAAAATTCATTTTGTTTCTGATTTTGACCGCACGCTAACTAAAACAAAAAATGTGAAAAATGAAATTGTGACGACTTGGGCAATTCTTGAAGATCATTTGTCAAAAAAAGGAAAGAAGGAGGCAGAAAGTCTTTATAACTACTATCGTCCGCTTGAGGTGGCAGGAAAAATGACATTTAAGGACGCCGATTTTTGGTGGATAAAGGCTCTTGAAATTTTTATCCGCGAAAAGATTAAATGGTCGGATATCGCCTTAGATGTTGAGAATCGAATGCCTGTCCGTGATGGAGTTTCGGAACTTTTTGAAACATGTGAAAAATCCAAAATTCCTTTTGTCGTTATCTCCGCTGGCATCCGCGATGTGATTGAGCTTTGGTGTCAGAGATTGGGTTTTAAACCCGATGTGATTTTGTCAACTGATTTAGTTTTTGATGAAGCGGGGCGTTTAATTTCTTGGAAAAAGGACAGTTTGATTCATGTTTTAAATAAGAATGAAATGGGGCACGCGGGAGTGAGCGCGATTTCCAAAACTCGGCCAAATGCAATTCTCCTTGGCGACAGCCTTGATGATGCGGCGATGGTGAAAGAGTCTCCAAGCGTTTTAAAAATAATGATTAATGATCCAGCTGCGCGCGAAAAACACCTTCAGGAAAAAGATTTCATGGAAAAAGTTTTTTCTCGCGTTGATCTCTGTTTAAACCGCGAGAGCTTGCACCCAGTTGTTGATTTTCTAAATATTTTTTAGTCTTTCTTTAATTTTTCCATAAGCCTCGTGTAAAACCGCAAGTTGTGGATGGTGGCCAGGCGGAAGCGACGATATGCATTAATAATGCGGGAAATATGAACCAAATTAAGAGTTGACACTTAATTTGGACCGGGGTAAAATAAGAGTCATGTCTGAAAAAACATACAAAAGAGACATTATTGATGAAATTGCCAAATATATAGGTACGGATAATATTATTGTCCTTCACGGGAGCCGCCAGGTTGGGAAAACGCACATTTTATTATATCTGCAAAAAATGCTTGGTGCAAAAAATGAGCAAACTATCTATTTTGACCTGGAGGATGCAACCCAGGTGGAAATGCTCGATACGGGCGTTTCCCCCTTTTTAAAATATCTTAAAGAAGAAGGAATTGACTTAAAAAGAAAAGTTTATGTTTTCATTGATGAAATTCAATATTTGGAAAATCCTTCGCCCTTTTTAAAACTCATTATTGATCATCAAAAACAAATTCAGCTTATTGTTTCTGGATCTTCCAGTTTTAATATTAAAAAGAAATTTTCCGACACATTGGTTGGAAGAACAGTAGACTTTGAAATTTTTCCACTTTCTTTTGCTGAATATCTAAGATTTAAGGAAATACAAATTGATTTAAAAACAGAATCAGAGTTTCACAAAGAACGATTAAAGGAACATTATCAAGAATATGTTTTATACGGAGGTTATCCAAAAATTGTTCTTGAAGAATCAATTGAAAAAAAAGAAAAATATCTTGGCCAAATTGTAAACACCTATTTAAAAAAAGATATTCGCGATTTAGCGGAAATTAAACAAATTAAAAAATTTAATAACATGCTTCGCATTTTGGCAAGCCAAAGCGGCAATTTATTAAATATCGCCGAGATTGGAAAAGTTTGTGGTTTAGCGCGGGAAACCGTGGAAAATTATCTATTTATTCTCGAAAACACTTATATTATCAAATTGCTTCCGGTCTTCAGTCAAAGCATGAGAGTGGAAGTGGTTAAAACGCCAAAAATATTCTTTTATGATACGGGTTTAATGCAAATTCTGTGGTTAAAAGGGTTAACTGGCAACATTTTAGGCAATATGTTTGAAACAAGTGTTTTTTCCGAAATGGTTAAAAAAATTGGTGGAGAATTCGTTTATTTTTGGCGGACAAAAAAAGGTCAGGAAATTGACTTTATTTTTAACAAAAAAGGTCAAATTTTGCCCATTGAAGCAAAGATCAATTTTCATCAGGCAAATGCAGAAACCTTACATAGTTTTTGTCAGAAATATGATATTAGTGCATTCAAAATTGTTGGATTAAAAGGAGAAAAAAGAAGCATAAGCGACATTTTTCCTTGGGAAATTTAACTTATTTTTTCCATCAGTCTCGTGTAAAACCGCAGATTGTGGATGGTGGCCAGGCGGAGGGCGGCGGGTTCGCGCAGGCGGAAGAGATGATAAATATAGGCGCGGCTGTAATTTTGGCAGGCGAGGCAATCGCAGGTCGGGTCAATTGGTTGGAAATCATATTCCAATTTAGAGTTAACAAAAAGATGTTCGTAGAAAATCTTTTTGTTATTCTGAGGAAGCCGTGTTTTGCGCGGCGACCGAAGAATCCCTCGGAGGGATTCTTCAGCCGATAAATTGGTTTCAGGATGATAAACATACAGTCTTCCGTGCCTGGCTTCCCGCGTTGGAATGACACAGTCAAACATGGTGTATCCCATTTTCACGCATTTCACAATGTCTTCTGGCTTTCCGATCCCCATGGCGTATTTTGGGAATTTATCCGGAATTAAATCAGCCGTGTATTTTAAAATTTCTGTCACGAGTTTTCCTTTGGCGTCAACCGGGTGGCCGCCAAAAGAGAATCCGTCAAAGCCAATTTTTAAAAGTCCTTCCGCGCACTTTTTTCGGAGTTTTTTACTGTTTCCGCCTTGAATAACCGCGAAAAGTAGGGGGCGTGCGGGAATGATAGGATTCAGTTTTTCGAATTCTTTTTTGCACTGTGCGGCCCATTTAATCGTCTGCTCTACCGACTTTTTTTGATTTTGTATGGACACATCATGACGCGTACAATTATCCAAACAAATCATAATGTCGGGTTTAAGTTGTAATTGCAATTCAATGCTTTTCTCCGGCGTGAAGAAAATCTTTTGTTTTAAATCTGGGTCAAAAAAAATCGGACCATCGTCAGTGATTTTTCCCGCTCCCGGGTTATCGTGAATTAATGACATTATTTGCCACCCTCCGGAATCCGTGATCACGGTGCCGTTCCAATTCATAAAAGCATGAATTCCGCCGGCTTTTTCGATCAATTTTCCCTTTCCAAGTTTAAAAAGATGATAAGCATTAACCACAATACCGGGAACTTTAGCGTGTTCTAAGTCTTTCTGGTCTAAATGCTTGATAAGCCCAAAAGTGGCATCAGGGAAAAAAACTGGCGTTCTCATGTTTCTAATTCTCTCATATCTTTGGGGTGTACCCCATATGATATGAATAAATTCTTTACAATTTCGGATTAAAATATGGGGATATGTTTAAACCAATTTCAAAACAAACAAAGGAAGAGATCCTTTTAAAAATAAAGGGTGGAGAGAAGGTGATGGCAC
>JBGSIU010000041.1:0-29417 GCA_041742375.1 Patescibacteria group bacterium | reverse complement strand
TGAGAGAAAAACAAAACAATCTTATCAATTTAAACTTAAAAATGTTCTAAATTTTTAACAAACTAACAACTGTAATTTTTGACTTTTTTGCTGTTTTTAGAAACCTAATTTCAGCATCATTTTTCGATTAGTTTAGACTGTTTGGGGATAAACTATCACTAACACAAGATATTCTTCATCACTCTTTAGCTTTTAAAGGTAGCAGCCTTTCTGTTTATCAAGACGCTGTGGCTCAAACAGAAAGTTTTGTTTCAACCCGAAGAGCCATTTATCCCCCTGCTGTTTTTCCAAGTTTAAGAAAAACTCAGCCTGAATCTTCAATACGAGAAAATCCAAAGTCGGATTTTCATGGAAGATTATCCCCTGCAGAAGCGGCTGCAGTTTTAGTTTTACTCACAGAATCCAGTGCACTATGTCAGGCTTTTGCAGAAAGTTGGGATACAGCAAGAAAAATAGATGAACTTTTGGGAATATCTGGTGACTTATGGCAGTCAGATGTTATTGAGGGTTTTTCAAGTTTTGGGAATATGCTTGGTTTAGCGGCTGGCGTAAGAGAAAGTGAGGAAATTATTGGAAAAATAAAAACAATAGGAGACAAAATAAAAAAAGATTGGTGGGATAAATTTCACGGTGCAATCGAACAAGATGGGAAGATTTTAGGCCGAGCCACGGCCTCTGCAATTGAAAGAACAGTTGGTGAATTTGCTGAAAGAGATATCCCAAATAATCCTGAAGG
Source organism: Patescibacteria group bacterium (assembly GCA_041742375.1). Lineage (GTDB taxonomy): Bacteria > Patescibacteriota > Microgenomatia > JBGSIU01 > JBGSIU01 > JBGSIU01. The sequence goes on along the minus strand of JBGSIU010000041.1, from coordinate 28,681 downwards.
GGCAAGAAATAATGAAGAGATTAGAACCAGAATAGCGAGCCAAAAACGTGGTGCGCAACTTGCACGAAAGCTATATCTTGAAACTTTTTCACTTACCTCAAGACAGCTGCCAACACAACCATAATGCTTTTCAATTTTTCCAAAATCTCTTTTGTAAACGGTCCCTCAATCTCGCCGCGCTCCACCCATTCAAAATATGTGAGCTCGGTTTTATCTTTGCCAAGTGGCTTAAAAGTGTAACGGCAATTGTAGTTTCCGTCATTTAGAGAAAATATGAATGATTTGTTCTGTTCAAATTCCGTGATTTTATATTCATTCCATTTTCCCTCCTTGTTTTGATTACGATAAATCGTGCCGAGTCGGGTGGGTTCTTCGTTTCTTTCCTCTTTCACAATCGAAGGGACCCAAAGTGGCGTGTTTTTCGGGTCAAGGAGCCATGTGAAAAGTTCGTGAAGCGGTTTATTGATCTTAATTGTTAATATATTTTCTTTCATTTATTTTCAATTATTTTAGCACACATTTTGTCGAACGTGGGACAATTGAATTTATTTAAAGGCTGAAATTTGATCGTAGAAGGTTTGAAAAATGGAGAAACGATTAACTTCAATTATGCACCATGTACTAAGAAAACTTATTGAATTTCTCATACTCATTTCTATTGTAAGTGTTGAATACCTGCAGGAAGAGTCGAAGAGTTGAAAAGTAGATTTGATAACTAATTGTGAGAGTTCTTTCGGCATCTTCGGGTTTTGAATCTATGTTGAAAAATGATTCAATAGGGATAGTTCCCTTAACCCGAATAGACTGTTGAAGAGCAGACATATTTACATGAGTAGCTTGAGACAGATATTGCCAGAAAACTGTGTAAAATTTTTCCGCACTATTATTTTCAGAAAAAGTTCCTACTTTTTTTAGGTATTCATCTATTATCAATGTTCTGTCGTACAAGCTGGGAAGCCTGTTCACTTCCTTATCTTTGTGCCTTTTCTGATACTTTTTTAAGATTTTCTGGTTATCATAGATAAATTTATCCCAATCGCTCGGTTTTTTAACGAAACCAAATTCCATACTCCATTTAGGGTTTTTCTCCCACAATTTCTTGTGTTTTTTTGCAAAAGTATTTGAAGTCATAATCAGATCGGACAGAAATAATCTTGCTCCGTTTTCAGACCTATTTGAATAAATAAATCTCATGTTTAACCAAATCTCGAATTGCGATCTTAAAAGTGACTCTCCAGGTTTTTCGTAGACAGGTTCGGACCCCATGAGTTTTAATATGCTTTCTGAGTAGCCTTGCATTGCCCCCATCATGAAGTAAAGTACTCGTTTTCTTACTCTGGTTTTATTTAGATTTAGTTGGATTTCACTTATTTTTGAATAACCAAAATGAAGTAATTTTTGATACTCCTTAATTAATTCCCTTTGCTGTTCATTAAATTCAAAACTCATTTTTGGTTCCAGATAAAACTACTTTTGTTTTTCTGGTTGTTTTCCCACAATTTTTCGGTGAAATTTAGCCCAATTCTGCCAATGCTCAAAAAATAATTATTTTCCTCAGTTTCATTTTTTTCAACAATTCTCTCGTAATTGGCGCGGAGCAAGTGCATGGCGTGGGCAAACTTAACATAGAGAGGGAGAGTTTCTTTCTCCTCCTTGGTAAGTTTGATATATTTTTCATATTCGGCGACAACAAAATCATACATTTTGGGAAAAGAATTTGGATTTTGCGGGTCAAAAAATAAATCGCAAAGAAGAACTGCCAATTCTTGAATACGCGGATAATAATTGGCACACGCAAAATCAATGATAAATAAATTTCCATTTTTGTCCTTCATCGTGTTTGTCCGCGTAATATCTCCATGCACAAAGCAATGAGGGAGCCTGTCAATTTGAAGATTTTTAAATTGTACAGCAAGGGATGCAATCAGTTTATCATCAGGAGGCAATAAATATTTACCTTTTTCTTTATATTCTTTTTCAAAATTAGAAATTGCCCAGCTGTCATAAACAAAGCTTTGTTTAAGTTCGATTTGATTAATTAGCGCCGCTTGCTTAACAATGAATTTAATCTCATCATTATTTAATTTAGTTTTTAGCTCATAAATGCTTTTCCCATCAGTAAAATCCATAACTGCAAGCCGTATTTTTACATCCTCAATTTTAATTTGATAAAGAGGGTCATTATTGAATTTATGAAGAAAGGGGTGTTTAACGCCTGCATTTAGCGCCTTCTGGATAATTTCCACATATCTTTGACATTCGGCGTCATCTCGAAACAAGGCAAACAGTTTGACAAAATAATTATTCTTATCAGTTTTCAATATGAGGTTGCAGTCTTCATAACCCATGAGGATGATTTTGTGTGAAATATGCTTTCCGATTTGATAATCACTGCACACGCGGATTAACAACTCTTTTAAACCTTTTGTGTAGCCGATTCGCTGTTGAAGATTGAAATTAGCCATGGTTGAATTATACTGCTAATTTTTGCCGGTTTTTTAATTGCATATCTTTTCACATGGCTCGCTGTGTAAGCAATGAAGACCTGATTTTGTTATTTAAAAACCTGAATTTTATCTTCAACCTTGCATTGAATTTCACTTCAAGTCTTCTATTTCATCAAATTTTGTGCTAAAATGTTAAAAGATTTAACCGCGGGGTAGTGTAAAGTTGCACGTGGGGCTCATAATCCCACAGACCCGGTGCGATTCCAGGCCCCGCAACACTTATTCACGCCTCAGCCAGTACGAAAGCCCCGCGAAAGCGGGACAATAGTCCGCTGAGGTTTTTTGTGGTAAAATTTTAGCATATGACGGAAAAAGAAGTAATTGATAGTTTGGTTAAATCTTCGGAAGACGACGTTAAAACTGCAAAAAGCATGTTGAGATCAAAACATTATCACTGGAGTTTATTTATTTGGCACTTAGCGATTGAGAAGGTTTTGAAAGCAAAAATTGTTAAACTTAATAAGGAAATCCCGCACATTCATAACTTGTTGCAGTTAGCAAAAAAAGCAGAAATTGACATTAATGAAAGTTTAAAAAAACAATTAAAAGAAATCGGGCTTTACAACATTGAAGCGCGATACGATGACTATAAGCGTTCATTTTATAAAAAAGCCACAAAAGAATATACAGAAAGATGGGTTAAAATTAGCGAAAAAATTTATGCTTTAGTCAAAAAACAAATATGAATAAAAAACAAATAATCGATTTAGTTTCTCTATATGTTAAAAAAGTGAAACGCGGGGGGATTCCCGTTTCTGCCGCCTATGTTTTTGGCTCAAGAATTAAAGGAAAGGCAACAAAAGAAAGCGATATAGACGCGTGCATTATTTCTCCAAAATTTGGTAAAAACCGTTTCGACGAACGATTAAAACTCATGAATTTTGTCGAAGGTGCGTATGATTTAATTGAACCGCATCCTTATTCACCAGCTGATTTTCAAAATGTATTTGATTCATTGGCAAATGAAATCAGGCAAACCGGCATTAAACTGTCGATTTAATTTTCTATTCCAAAATATGTAACCACTATTTCTTCTTTCCCCGTATTTATGATTTCATGGAAAACTTTTGGAGAGATAATGATACAGTCACCGGCGCTTATTTCAATTTCTTCATTGTTTAACTTAATTATCCCTCTGTCTTTTTCAATAAGAAAAATTTCGTATTTATCTTGATGAGCATGAGAATTAACAGTTTGACCGAGTTTTATGTAGGCTTGAGAAAAATTGAGAAAATGGGGAATCTCGTTTCACATCCTTTTCCGCTGTAGAGAGGTTGCATGTAACGTTTCTACGCCAGAATAAATGATAAAATGAATTTGTCATATGATCTCTGGTTTGAAGATTGGTCTTTTAGATTGGAAGAAAAAACTGGAACGCGCCAAGCCGCCGTTTGTCGAGGTGTATTTTCGCGTTGATAAGGCAAACGAATATGTGGATATGTTTGCATATTTAAAATTTCATCAAATTAAATTCGGTCTTCATTTTTGGGGAGTTTTAAAAAGCGGCATTGAACCAAATTTTCTATCGCGCCACAAATGGATTCAAAACCAAAGCGTGATGCTGATGCAAACGGCCATAAAAGCGGGTGCGAGCAATAATTGCGTTTATGTCAATGTCCACCCCGGAGCTTTGAGAGAAAGAATTATTGATTTGGACAAGAGTGAATTTAAAATCGCCAATTTGCCGGAAACTGAAATTGAAACGGCAAGAAAAAATTTGCTTGAAAACGCAATGAGACTCAAAAAAATTGCCGAAAAATATGGCATGGCTTTAATATATGAAACGCTTCCAACAAATTCTCCGATTAAATGGCTTGCGCCAAGATGCGAGGAAAATGTTTTAGCCGCTAGGCAGTGCCCGATTGAGTTTTATGAAGATTTAGCAGGCGCGGGATGTTTTATCGCTAATGATTTCGGGCATACTACGGGATCAATTAATATGGAAGTGGAGAAATACAAAAATCTGTCCCGAGAGGAAAAACGCGACATAGTAAAAGATTATCTATTTGATTGGACCAAAAAACTGGCGCCTGCCACGAAATTAATTCATTGCAATTTAACCTTGCCGCCATTTGATGGAGTGGACACGCATTCAGGCATCCTAGCTGAAGATTTTGCGAAAGGCACTCTTCCGACAAAAAATGAATTAATAGAGCTTTTAAAAATTTTTAAAAACCGCGAAGATGTCTTCATTTTGAACGAACCGGAAGATCGCCATGTGGAAAATTATATGGAGCTGTGTAAGATATTAGCAAAAATATAGATTCCGGCCTCCGCCAGAATGACATAAATGAAGTACCAGAGGTGGGGATCGAACCCACGACGTCACGCTTATGAAGCGTGTGTTCTACCACTGAACTACTCTGGCTGTTAATACAATAATTATACAATAGTTTTTATTGATTGTATTTGATAGTATTAGTTAGTATTGGATAGTATTTGTTAGTATTTACTCATTCCCCAATTACAATCGTTTCTCCGGGCAGGCACATATTAAGTTTATTTCTTGCCTCATTTTCAATAAAAAAACGGGATTTAACTGTAATCAACATTTGTCTTAAAGATTTCTCTTTTACCTTCAGTTTTTCAATTTCTTCCTGTTCAATCTTAATTTTTGTCGATTTTTGCCTAAAGTCAAGGGCGGTGGTGATTGTTTGAAAAATAAAAACTAACACAATAATAAAAAATATCAGTCTTGACAAACGAACTGCCATACGCTAAAGTATAGCACAGTTTAGGCTTCTGTCCGGTCTGCTCCCTGCTTCAAAATATTAACTAAAGGATATAAATATATGGCAAACGAACCAATGCCCGTTATCGATGCTCAGCACAAATTCGTGGACTTTCTTAAGAAACAAGGAAAAAGCACCTCCACAATTCTCGGCTATGGTAAAGATATTAACCAAATGGTTGAATTTGCGTTAAAACTTAACCTTAAAAACATTGGCGAGATTGAAGAGGAGCATTTAAAGAAATTTCTTGTTGATTTAAAGTCAAAAAATTACACCGCCAAAAGCGTGAGCCGCAAAATTAACTCACTTAAAACTTTTTACCGTTTTCTTGAAACATCCCATTTTATTTCAAAAAACTCCGCCGGTAAGCTCGAATATCCAAAATATGAAAACAAACCGCCTCGAGTTTTGGTTCCTCTTGAATATCGTGCTCTTCGTGATGCAGCTCGGGATGACATGCGAATATATGCGATTATTGAACTTTTTCTGCAAACAGGCCTTCGTATTTCCGAAGTTGCCAATTTGCGTTTAGTTGATATTCATGAAGATAGCATATCTATTCGTTCTCTTGAAGGGCGCGGGGAGCGGGAAATTCCGCTTAATAAACCCGCCCACATCGCTTTACAAAACTATCTGAATATCCGGCCAAAAGATCTGGCAAGCGACTATGTTTTTATCACTAAAAACGGCAAACCTCTTTTAATCCGAAACATTAGGAATTCGATTGACCGTTATTTTAGAGTTGCCGGCATCAAAGAGGCAAAAGTCAACGACCTTCGCCACACATGGATTGCCCATCATCTGCAAAATGGGACATCTCTTCTTTTGGTCAATAAAATCGCAGGGCACAAAAGGCTCTCCACTACCGAGCGATACCTCGAATTAATCAAAAATCAGAAAGAGGAAAAAACAAAACTCGAGGAATTATAAAACGATTGTTCCATTGTTCAATTGCTCCATTGCTAAGACCATTTTTTATTTTGCATTGTCATTTTACATTTTGATGCTTCGACTTTGCTCAGCATCAACCCTGAGCTTGTCGAATGGGTTGAGATCTGCATTTTAAATTTTAACTGGTTGTAATAAATAGATAAATAAACTAAAATATCAAGGTATACCCTTCGTAATTGAAATTACTGCGGGTATAACTCCGTTTAGACTGAATTTACAACATTTTTCTCTTGAAAAAGTTGCAAATTACAGTAAAACGGGTATATATATGGCAACAAAAAGAACTTACCAGCCAAAAAAGAAAAAAAGGCGCCGCACACACGGTTTTTTAAAGCGGATGTCAACCCATGATGGTAGATTGGTCTTGAAACGCAGACGTGCAAAAGGACGAAAGAAATTAACTATATAATGGTCAAATTCGAAATCCGAAACAAAACTTCAGAAATTAGATGTTGGGAGTTTGAAATTAGATAAAGATGTTAGAAACTGGAAGTTAGAAAACAAAAATCTAATTTCCAACCTCCAACTTCTAAAATCCAACGTCTAATTTCCAACATCTAACTTCTAAAAATGTTTCGTGCTTCGAATTTTTCCTTCTTGTTACCTAAGCAAAACCGTTTAAATATTCGTTGCGGATTTGTCGCATTGAAAAAGACCGGCCGCATGATTAATTCAAATTCATTTGGATTACTTTACTCCAAGGGTGATGGTGTGCATAGCCGTTTTAACTTTATCGTTTCCACCAAAATATCCAAAAAAGCAGTTGAGCGCAATTTAATTAAACGAAGACTCCGTGAAATTGTGCGGAAAATACTGCCGGAATTTGAAAAACGCCACATACAAGGAGTTTTTTTGGTGAAAAAACCAGCGCAAAACAAAACATATGAAGAATTAAAAATAGAAGTAGATAATATTATAAACAAATTGTAATAAAAAGCATGAAAATAATTTTGGGCAAATTAATTAAAATTTACCAAAGCCTCACTCCTTTTCACGTTTGCCGTTTCGCTCCAACTTGTTCCGAATACACCCGCCAGGCAATAAATAAATATGGTACAATGAGGGGAATGTGGATGGGTTGTAAACGAATTGTCAGGTGCAACCCATTTTTTGTGGGAGGTTGGGATCCAGTAAGATAATACTATCAAATACTAACTAATACTAACTAATGCCATCCAATACTAACAAATAAAGAAATTTATTTTTGATTAGTATTTGATAGTATTAGTTAGTATTGGATAGTATTGGTTAGTATTTTTCCTTTGGTTGATTTATTTTTTCAACTTATAAAATTCATTTACAATCTTTGCGGCGGAAATTTTGGTTTGGCAATTATTCTTCTTGGAGCTTTAACCCGCCTTATCTTTCTTCCCCTTTCGCGACAACAGGCAAAAACCACCAAAAAAATGAGTGAACTGGCGCCTCAAATTAAAAAATTAAAAGAAAAATATAAAGATAATTCAAAAAAGTTCCAGGAAGAACAATTAAAACTGTATAAGCAGCACGGTGTTAATCCGGCCGCGGGATGTTTGCCTTTAATCGTGCAAATTGTGGTTTTTTCCATGCTTTATCAGGGATTTTATAAATTTTTGGGGGATAAAACTTTTAATATGAACTTTTTATGGTGGCATTTAAATAAGCCGGATATTATCAATGTGGTTCTTGATGCAAAAACAAAATTTGCCATTCCCGGAATTTTGGTTGTTTTTTCTTCCCTCACTCAGTTTATTTATTCTAAAATGATGATGCCTGCGCCTGTGCCGGTGAATCGTGAAGACAAACCAAAAGAAGTGGAGCAAAAAGCGAGCTTCATGGAAGAAATGGGCCAAGCCCAGTCTCAAATGATTTACATTTTTCCAATTATGTTTTTGTTTTTAGGAATGGGTTGGCCGTCAGGGTTGGCGCTTTACTGGACTGTATCGACAACATTTGCTATAATCGAACAAAAGTTTTTTAAAAGATAAAAGTTGCAAGTTTTTTTAAACTTTCCCTTTTAATTTTTAATTAATTTCGTGGAAGATAAGCTAAAAACTTTAGTTGAGGAATTGTTACAAAAAATGCAAGTGGTTTTCACTGAGGTTAAGGTTGCAAAAGATGAAGCGGATTATTATCATGTTGACATTCAAACTCCGGAAACAGGACTTCTTATCGGCTATCATGGAGAAGGAATTAAAAGCCTTGATTTAATGCTTCGCCTGATGATGTATCGGCAGGAGGGATCTCAGGTAAAAATTGTTCTAAATGTGGGAGATTATCGCCAAAAACGGGAAGAAAGCTTAAAAATGATGGCAGATCATATGATCGCGCGCCTTAAGGAATTTGGCGATCCGGTCACTTTTCCTGCGCTTTCCGCTGGAGAACGCCGCGTTATTCATCTTTATCTTCAAGATAATTCAGAAGTAGAAACAGTTTCCGAAGGTGAGGGAGAAAACCGAAGAATCATTTTAAAATTCAAAACAACAGAAAAATAACTTGAAAATTTTTCTTTTTCTTCTTCTCATATTCTTGCTTCCCACCCAGCTTGGCCGCCACTTCTGGCCAGAATGGAGCCTTGTCAATGGAGTAAGAATTGATTATCTTGCGCCGACGATTTACGTGGCAGACATACTGACAGTTATTTTGACAGTTATTTTTTTCTTCAATAAAAATCAAAAATCAAAAATCAAAAATCAAAATTACATATCAAAAATAAAAAATATTAAACAATTAATCTTTGTTTTATTATTAATTATTTTTTTTTATGCAAATCAATCATTGCTATCATTTTTAAAAACATTAAAAATTATTGAAATAATTATTTTTGTTTGGCTCGTGAAATCGTATATTCGTAAAAATAAAAAGAATTTTTCCCATCTTATCACTGTCCTTTCTCTCTCAATGTTGTTCCAGAGCCTACTAGCTATCGCTCAATTTATTAATCACGGATCGTTAAATGGAATTTTTTACTTTTTTGGAGAACGAAATTTCACGGGCACCACGCCCGGAATTGCTAATGCCACAATTAATGGAGAATTAATTTTGCGGCCATATGGGACATTCCCCCACCCGAATGTGCTGGCTGCATATCTTCTTATCTGTATTCTTATCATCTTAAATTCGAAATTCCCTGCCCGTCCGGCAGGCGGGGAAGCACGAAATTCGAAACAAATTCCAATGATAAAAATCAAAAATACAAAACTAATTTTCAATATAATAATAAAGCAATTTAACAATTTAGCAATTATGGTCTCTTCCTTTGCTCTTTTTCTCACCCTTTCCCGCGTGACGATTGTGTTGTGGGTGGGAGTTATGGTTTTGATGCTAATTCGTAGGGAACGGTCGCGACCGTTCCCTTGTCCCGCCTCTGGCGGGACTATGGGCGGCTCACGAGCCGCCCCTACGATAATAGCTGTAATTATTCTTGGTGTTGTCGCATGTATAATTATTTTCCTCTTTCCTCGTTTTTCTTCTCTTTTTTCCGAAGATAAAGAGTCTTGGCAATCTCGCCTTTCCCAATCGCGCGTTGCAATCGCCATGTGGCGTGATCATCCATGGCGCGGTGTTGGTCTAAACCAATATCTACCCAATTTGCCCAAATATCAAAAAGTTAGTTCCTGGAAGGAATATCAGCCGGTGCATAATACATGGCTGCTAATTCTTGCAGAAATGGGACTTTTTGGTTTTCTTTTGGTTTCTTTTCTTTTTCTCAAATTTTTAATTTTTAATTTTGTTTTTTTAAACAAATTTCAAATTATTATCTGCATTCTGATCCTTTCCCTTTTTGACCATTATTTTTACACTCTCCAGCAGGGAAATTTAATGATAGGATTAATATTGGGATTATTATGAAATTTAAAATTCTTTTAAATACTTTTTTCCAATTGGCGGGTAAGTTTATTTCTTCAGGCACGGGTTTTTTAACCACGATTATTTTGGCGCGGGTATACTCACAATATGATTTTGGTGAATTTGTGAAAATCACGGCTTATGTTTCGATGTTTTGGATTATTGGCGATTTTGGCTTAAATGCAATCATTCTGCAGCATTATGCAAAAGAAGAAGATTTCACCCGCAAATTTAACACGCTTTTTAGTTTGCGCCTGGTTTTTTCGCTGTTTCTCATGTTTTTGGCAACGGCAATTCTCGCTTTTTTGCCAAAAAACTACACTTCATTTACCAAGCTTGGCATTATTTTAATGTCTTTCACAATCATGTCTCAAAACCTAAATCTCACGGTTAATTCGCTGTTCCAACACCATTTGGAATACCAAAAATCTTTGATTGCTTTGATCGCGGTTAATCTTATATCTCTCGTAATGATTGTGCCGATTGCAATGTTAAAATTTCCCATTATTCTTGTCGCTCTTTCCTATTCAATCTGCGGCGTTTTTTTAATTATCATATCTTTTCTTTTTGCCAAAAAATATATAAGCGGTTTTTATTTTGTTTTTAACGCGGCAGAATTTAAAAAAATCTTTCTTCCGGCGGTGCCTTTGGGATTGGTTTTAATTTTTAATGTGCTCTATTTTCATCTTGATTCATTTCTTCTGGCGACTCTTAAAACAAATCGCGAAGTGGCGCAATATGGCCTAGCTTACAAATTTTTTGAAACACTGCTTGTCATCCCCACTTTTTACGGCAACAGCATTTATCCGGTGCTTCTTGCTAGATTGAAAAATGATGAAGCGGGTTTTTACAGTTTATTTAAAAAAAGCATACTGCTTCTTCTTATTTTTTCCCTTGCCACGACTGCTGGATCTTTGGTTTTAGCGCCGCTTTTTATTGGCCTTTCAACGGGATTTAATCCATCATACGGTGGTTCAATCGCGGCTTTGCAAATTCTTTCTCTTTCTTTTCCGGTTTATTTTATCACCTCGATTTTTATGTGGTATTTTATCTCTCTGAAGAAAAACTTCATGCTTCTTGCGGTTTATGGCAGCTCGCTTGTTCTTAATCTTGGCTTAAATTATTATTTCATTCCCCGCTTTGGATATTATGCTTCGGCCTGGCTCACCGGCCTCTGTGAGGCGTATATTTTGGGGATCTTCATTATTTATTTTAAATTCAAATTCGGGCGTAGAGACGTTGCATGCAACGTCTCTACAAAAATAAACAGGGCGAGTTCGTGCTAAAATAGCATAAAAAGTATAAGGAAAGGTGTGAGAGTGGACGATTCAGCAGACCTGGAAAGTCTGTATAGCCGCAAGGTTATCGCGGGTTCGAATCCCGCCCTTTCCGCCCTCGCCCGCTCACAAGCTTTAGCGACGGCGGGCTTCGCTAGGTTTCTAATACGCCCTTAGAGTTTCGATCATTTTGAAGAATGTCTCCTGTTCTGCGGCGTGTTTTCTTTTGGGGAAGGTTCCCACAATTTCAAAAAACTGTGAGCCGCGGAAGGGCAGAAAAAGAAGAATGCTTTCTTGCTGTGTCTGATTATTTTTGAGCCTTGCTTCATATCCTTTTAAAACCCCTGAAAATGTAGCGGTTTTTTCACCCAAAATTTCCGAATCAAAAATGTTAGCCATGCGGTTATAAAAATATTGTCCCAGATTTTGTCCTTGCGGTTGAACGATGGCGATTTCCGCATAGAGTTTATTCTTTATTTCGATATATACTCCGCCCATGGAATTCTCAACAAGTTTTGGGGAGACAGGATCGGTTTCATAAACTGTGGCTTTGCGAGGTTGGTCAAAGGAAAAAAACCATTTTGAATGGCGAAAATGCAAATTTGGGGTGGGTGTGGGAATAGGTGTTTGTGTTGGAGTTGGTATTTCAAAGGATGAAGTGAGGCGGGATGATTCTGTTCCCAAAAGAAACATGTTGAAGGCGCTATTTGTTGCGATGATATTTTGCGGAAAAGCTGATGTTTTTGAAGAGTTTTTAGCCCACGGAGTGTCTATTGATAATGAAAAAGCAGCTCCGATAACGGAAATTATTATCAAAAAAATTGCCGCAAAAAAAGCCAGGTTTTTAAAACATAACCTTTTCTTTATTTGATAAGCAGATGCTGTTTTTCTTACTTTTTTTGGCATGGAATTAATAGAAGTATAAAACAAAATTTGGCTTGAGACAAGGGGAAAAAGATGTTAAAATTCAGTTATTAGGAGAGGTCGCATAGTTGGTCTAGTGCGACGGTCTTGAAAACCGTTAAGGCCGCAAGGTCTTCGCGAGTTCGAATCTCGCCCTCTCCGCCTTCGCCTCGCTGAAGCTCGGCTTCGGCGGACGAAGTCCGCAAAATATATGCCTGAGCTTCCTGAGGTCGAAACAATCAGACGACAGCTTGCCAAAAAAGTCATTGGCCGATGCATTACAAAAATTGATGTTTTAGTGAAAAAAATGTTTACCGGCGACGCGAAAAAAATCTTGAATCAAAAAATTGTTGATGTCTCCCGCCGCGGCAAGCAAATGCAGATTAAATTTGAAAATGGATATTCTCTTCTTGTGCATTTTAAGCTAAACGGGCAACTCATCCGAAAATCAAATATCAAAAATCAAAGATCAAAAATACAAATCAAAATTTAAAAATATTTTTGATTTTCAATCTGTAATTTTGATTTTTACATTTTGATTTTTGATTTAATCGCCACGGATATTTACGACCGATTCACTCGTATAGTTCTATATCTCGACGATGGTTCATGTTTGTTATTTAACGATCTTCGCAAGTTTGCGTGGATGAAAGTTGCTGAACCCGGAAAAGATAACGGTGAGAGTTATGGGATTGAACCATTAACTCCAGGGTTCACTTTTGATAATTTTAAAAAAATAATTCAAGCATCAAATAAGCCAATAAAAATTTTGCTCATGGATCAGGAAAAAATTGCCGGACTCGGAAATATATATGCGGCAGAATCACTATTTTTGGCAAAGATCAATCCCTTAAGGAGAGCAAAGACTCTGGCGCTCCGGGAAATTAAAAATCTTTTTAATTCGATAATCCAAGTTATTGAAGAGGCAATCAAACATCACGGTTCATCGGGAAAAGATAATGAATACCGGCAGATTGACGGCACACCCGGCGAGTATCAAAAACATTTTTTGGTTTATCAAAGGGAAGGCGCTCCTTGTCGCGGCTGCAGCGGAAAAATCAAACGCGAAAAGCAAGGCGGAAGAAGCACATTTTGGTGCCCAAAATGCCAAAAATAAATTTCTATGAAAAAAATTAAAGTTATCGTTGTTTTTGGAGGGAAGTCTGGCGAGCATGAGGTTTCCATTCGTTCCGCTCATTCGATTATTAGTGCTATTGACAAAGAAAAATACGAAGTTGTGCCTGTGGCAATTGCTAAAAATGGCGCGTGGCTTCCTCCCGCAAAAGCCCAAGTGCTTCTTGAAAATGGCAAAAAGGCTGACCGTGGGGAAATCAGTTTTTGGCAGAATCAAACCCTGCAAGAGATTTCTCCTTCTCGTTTGACTGTGGTTTTCCCAGTTCTTCATGGCCCATATGGTGAGGATGGCACTTTTCAAGGAATGCTTGAAATGTTAAATATTCCCTACGTCGGAGCCGGAGTTTTGGGATCAGCTCTTGGCATGGATAAAATTGTGCAAAAACAAGTTTATCTTCAACATAATTTGCCAGTGGCTCCATTTTTCTGGTTCTTAAAAAAAGACTGGCAAAAAAACAAAAATTTGCTTTTGAAGAAAATTCAGGATTATTTTCAAGGATTTTTTCCTCTTTTTGTCAAGCCGGCAAATCTTGGTTCAAGTGTGGGTATTTCCAAGGCTCACAATAAAGAAGAACTTATTAAAGCCATTGATTTTGCTTCTCAATTTGACAGAAAAATTTTGCTGGAAAAAAGCGTGGAAAATGCCTGGGAAATTGAAATTTCTGTTTTGGGAAATGATGATCCTCAGGCTTCAGTTTGCGGAGAAATTATTCCGGCAAATGAATTTTATGATTATGACGCCAAATATATTAACGAAAATTCCCGCCTGGTGATTCCGGCGCCAATTGAGAAAAAAGTGCAAGCAAAAATTCAAGAATATGCTTTAACTGCTTTTAAAGCACTTGATCTTTCAGGGCTTGCCCGGATAGATTTTTTCCTAGAGAAAAACACAAATAAAATCTGGATTAATGAGGTTAACACCATGCCTGGCTTCACTTCAATTAGCATGTATCCCAAGCTTTGGGAAGCTTCCGGCCTTTCGTATTCTGATTTAGTTGAAAAATTAATCAAGCTTGCAGTTGAAAGATGGCGCGAAAAACAAGAAATCAAAACTTCAATTTAATTATGAAAAAAATTATTTCTAAAATCATTCTTTTATATCTCCGTTTTTTTGCAAAATTTAAATTAAAAAGAATTAACCCTGTAATCATTGGCGTGACAGGAAGCGTTGGCAAGTCTTCTTTAATTTCCGCTCTCCACACCATTATTTCTTCAAAATACGAAACAAAAACCACCTTTAAAGGCAACAGTGAAAGCGGTATTCCTCTTGAAATCTTAAATATTAAATTAAATGACTTTTCGTGGCAAGATTGGCTAAAAGCAATTCTTCTTGCTCCGTTAAAAGCAATATTTGCTAATGAAAATTACAAAGTGCTTATCGTGGAAATGGGGGTGGACAGCCCCAAAGAACCAAAAAATATGAGCTATTTATTAAAAATAGTAAAGCCTCAAATTGGCATTATTTTAAACATTGCCCCAGTTCACACAGAGCAGTTTAATGGCGATGTTGACGCAATTGCCCGGGAAAAAGGGTTACTTTTAACCACGATGGAAGAAAAAGGAAAAGCGATTATTAATATTGATGATTCCCGGCTCACGAAACTTCTTTCTCAAATAAAAGCGGAAACGGTGACTTTTGGATGGTCAAAAAAATCAGATTTTCAAATCGTTAAACATGAAATCCACGATTTCAATTCTCATTTTTGTTTTGCATACAAAGATAAAACTTTTGACCTGTCTTTTAAAGACAGAATTTTTTCCAGGGAATATGGCCATATTTTTGCGGCGGCAATTTTAACATCTTTTTTAATAGGAATTGATTTTGGAAAAGCAACATCTCTTTTACAAAATAATTATATTTCTCCTCCCGGCAGACTAACTCTTCTTGACGGCGAAAAAAATTCTAAAATCATTGATTCAAGCTACAATGCTTCTCCGGCCGCATTTTCGGCAATTTTTGATTTAATAAAAAATCTTAAAGTTTCAGGCCGAAAAATTGGAATTTTAGGAGACATGAGAGAGCTTGGAGTTCTCGCACAGAAAGAACATGAGAAAGTTGGGGTTGAAGCTGCAAAAATATTTAGCACTCTTATTTTGGTTGGCCCATTAATGAAAAAGTTTTGTTTCCCGGCGCTTATTAAATGTGGTTTTCCTCGGGAAAAAGTTTTTCTTTTTGAAAAATCAGAAGGAGTGGGAGACTTTGTCAAAGAAAAATTATTAACAAGCGGCGACTTGATTTTGGCAAAAGGCTCGCAAAACACAATTTTTCTGGAGCAGGCGGTGTATGAACTGATGAAAGAAAAGGAAAAGGTCAGTAAATTGCTTTGCCGGCAATCTGATTATTGGAGAAAAACTAGAAAAAGATTCTTTAGTTAACTCGTGTTAAAATCAGTTTCATGCAAATTAGGAGCAAAATAAATTCTCTTCTGTCCAATTTTGAAAATAAAATTGAGACGCTAAACCGGATTGAGATTCTCAAAAAAAACATCCTCCACAATTTTGATTTTTTTCAAAAAGAAAACCCTGACTGCGAAATTTGGCCGGTTTTAAAATCCAATGCGTACGGGCATGGCCTTACAATAATTGCCAAAATTTTAAAGCAGCGAAAGTTTAGTTATCTTGTGGCAGACAGCTATTTTGAAGCTTTAAAAATTCACGAAGTCTCGCCTCAACCCGTGCTTTTAATCGGCTACACTCTCCCCCAAAACTTGCGCCTCATGGATTTTAGAAAAATTGCAACTATCATATATGACGCAGAAACGGTGAAAGCTTTGGGGAGCATCCGCCAAAAAATAAAAGTCCATTTAAAAATAAACACCGGCATGAACCGGCAAGGCATAAATCCAGAAGAAGTTAACAATTACCTTGATTTGATTAAAAAATACAAAAATTTAGAGCTTGAAGGAATTTGTTCACATTTGTCCGATGCGGATGGGGCGACAGATGATTATACTCGTCGTCAGGAAAATATATTTCTTGACGCAATAAAACAAATTCATGCCGCAGGTTTTTCTCCCCGCTTTTTTCATTTAACAAACTCTGCTGGAAGCGGAAAAATTAAAAATCCAGTTTGCAATACCACCCGGCTCGGATTGGGATTGTATGGCTATGGCGCGCCTGAATTACGGCCAGCTTTACGATTTATCACCACATTAATTAAAATTAATAAGCTGCAAAAAGGCGATAAAGTCAGTTATAACTGCTCGTTTACGGCGCTAAAAGATATGCGTATCGGTGTCATTCCGGTCGGGTACTATGAGGGTCTAGATAGAAGACTGAGCAAAAACGGATCGGTTAAGTTTCATAATAATTATTTGCCGATTTTAGGAAAAGTTAATATGAATTTAACAATGATTGGACTGGAGAATATAAAAATTAAAAAATACGATGAGATCGAAGTGATAAGCAGTAATCCAGAAGCCAAAAATTCGATTGAGAATATGGCGCGGCTCTGCAAGACTATTCCTTATGACATACTCGTGAAATTAAACGAATCAACGCGGAGAATAAAAGTATAAAATTATAAGTTATCTTTTCACGTTTTAAAACGTGAAAAGATTTGAATGTTAATTGAGAGAAAAAATATTAATATGTAATTACTATAAGATTATGAAGGATTAAGAAGATTTTTCGGCTTTAACCCAATCTTTATATCTTTTTTCCACAAATTCTTTCTCCCGTTTATTTTTCTCATGAATTTTCTTCAGCGTCTCCGGCACTTTTCCGTTTTTTTGTGTCTCTAAATAATCGAAAATCGCTTCGTTTAATGCGTCAACGGCAAGAAGCGAACAATGGATCTTAATGGGAGGCAATCCGCCAAGCATTTTAACCACGTCATCCTTCTTTGTTTTTAAAGCCTCTTTAATCGTTTTTCCTTTGACTAAATCGGTGACAGCAGAAGAAGTGGCAATGGCCGCGGCGCAGCCAAAAGTTTCAAATTTAATATCTTTGATAATTTCTTCGCCTTTCTTATTCTTTATAATTTGAAGATAAAGCTTCATCACATCGCCGCAAACCACATTGCCGACTTCCCCGACGGCACTGGGATTGGCGATTTTACCGTAGTTATGAGGTTTTTTAAAGTATTCGATGACTTTAGCAGAATACGAGTTAATGTTAGTTATTGAATTTGTATTTTGTATATTGTATTTAGTATATGAAAATACTAAATACCATATACGAAATACGCGTTATTTGAATGGTGACATTTTTCTCAACTTCTCTACAATTCCGGGTAGAATTTTCAGCACATAATCAATTTCTGTTTCTGTTGTCCATCTACCAAGGCTAAAACGAATGCTTCCGTGCGCCTCTTCGGGTTTTTTTCCCATGGCGAGAAGTACATGGCTCGGCTCAAGATTACGCGAGGAGCAGGCGGAGCCGGTAGAAACATAAATGCCGGCCATGTTTAACTCGAGAAGTAGCGATTCTCCTTCCACAAACGCAAAAGAAATGTTAGCGTTATTGGCAAGTCTTTTTGTCGGGTGACCGTTAAGCGCCGTGTTGGGAATTTTTTTTAAAATGCCGTGAATTAATTTATCGCGTAGTTTTGTTATTTTTTCGTTTTCTGTCTTACTTTCTTTTTCACAGATTTCGGCGGCGCTGGCCATTCCGACAATCGCCGGTACATTAACCGTCGATGATCTAAAATTTCCTTCATGGCCGCCGCCGTGAAGAAGCGGTGTCATCGCCACCCCTTTTCGTTTATACAAAATTGCCGCGCCTTTTGGGCCATAAATTTTGTGAGACGAAGCGGTTAATAAATCAATATTCATGTTTTGGACGTCAAGCGGAATTTTCCCAAAGCTTTGTGCGGCGTCAGTATGAAATAAAACTTTTTTTTCTCGGCAAGTCGCGCCGAGGGATGCGATGTCCTGCACTACTCCCACCTCGTTGTTGCCGTGGATCACTGAAACCAAGATTGTGTCAGAGCGAATAGATTTTTGTAGGTTGTCTAAATTTACGAGACCGTATTCATCAACTGGCAAGCGTGTCACCTCAAAACCTTGAGTTTCAAGCCATTTGGCGCTTTCCATGACGCAGTCATGTTCAATTTGGGAAATAATAATGTGGCGGCCGCGGTGTTTATTACTCCAAGCAACACCTTTTAACGCAGTGTTGTTGCTTTCAGTCGCCGAGGCCGTGAAAATTATTTCTTCCGGCGCAGAGTTTAACATCGCGGCAATTGTGGCGCGGCTTTTTTCAATCGCGTCAAACGCGACTGCGCCTTTGTCATGGAATGACATTGTATTCCCGAATTCTTCTTTGAAGAACGGTAGCATTGCTTTTAAAACGCGCGGATCGCAAGGAGTTGTGGCCGCAAAATCAAGGTAAATTGATTTTTTCATGTGCTCTACAATTTTAACACATGATACAATAATTCCATGATTAAAGATTTAGTTCTGAAATCAATTAATTTTCTTCCTGACCAAATTAAAACGACTTTTAATTTGGGTTTAAATCTGAAGTTGCCGGATAGTTATAAACAAATTCAGAACATTGTGGTTTCGGCCATGGGTGGTTCTAGATTTCCTCAATTTATTATTCAAGAACTTTTTAAGGAAGAAATAAAAGTGCCGCTTCTACTTAACAATGAATATCGCATTCCGGAATTTGTGAATGAAAAAACATTATGGATTGCATCTTCTTATTCCGGAACTACGGAAGAGGTGATTTTAAGCACGAAAGAAGCATCTAGTCGTGGTGCAAAAATTATCGGAGTGGCAACGGGGGGCGAACTTTTGAAATTCTTAAAAGAAAAACAAATGCCGACAATTGCGTTTACGACAGAGTTTAATCCGGCAGGTGAACCGCGCATGGGATGGGGATATAACATGGGAGCAACGATGGGAATTTTAATTAATGTCGGGGTTATCCAAAATCTCCGCGTAGAGACGCATCATGATGCGTCTCTACGAAAACTAATTGAAAGCGCAATTAATAATTTACGTGATTTAAACCAAGAGGACTCTGCAAAACAACTTACTCAAAAACTTCAAAATTCTTATCCGACTTTCGTGGTATCTGAATTTTTAAATGGATGCGGGAATGCATTTGCGAACGAAATTAATGAAACCGCGAAAAATTTTGCCGATTTTCGTATTATTCCCGAATTAAATCATCATTTGATGGAAGGATTAAAAAATCCCGCCGCAATGAAAAAAGTCTCCAAATTTGTTTTCTTTTTTTCAAAACTGTATTCCCCGGCGATTCAAAAAAGGTTTTTAATTACAAAAGAAGTGGTCGAACAAAATAAAATTGACACGATTTGGCATGAAATTAAATCAGAAGATAAACTTTCACAAGTTTTAGAAATGCTTCAGCTTGGAAGTTTGCTAAGCGCGTATCTTTGTGATACCTACGGAGAAAACCCCACCGCGATCCCCTTTGTGGATTACTTCAAAAAAAGGCTAAAGGAGTGAAATTGCAAATTATAGGTTTTTTGTTATACTAACTATGGTTTCTTGGTTGCGAAAATAGTCGCGCCGCCTCAAACGCGGTGAGGAAAGTCCAGACAGCAGGACGCAGGTGATGGTGAAGCCACAGAGACGATTGTAGATGAAACGGCAAATGTGTAATCCATTTGCACCCTAAGCTCAAGGTGAAGAAGGGCTTGCCTTTCCGAAGCCTTGGCGAAGGAGGGTAATTCCACCCGCTGCAAGTGTTCGAATGACGTGCACAAGTCCGCCGCATCCCGGAGTCACGTCGAAGTTGACACGCGAAGATTAATGACTATTCTAGACAGAATCTGGCTTACCAATCAAGAAACTATTTAACAATATTTTTCATGGTTTTTGGAAGCTGATCAACTAAATCTGAGGCATTAAAATTGTTTCCCATGGTTTTAAACAAATCTTCTCCGGCTTTTTTGTTAAAAAAGCTGGCCGCCACAGCTGAGGTTAGCGCGTCACTTTTGCAGTAAAACGCGGCGGCCATTCCCGCCAAAACATCACCCGTTCCCCCTTTTGTCATTCCCGGCACGCCGCCTGAAATTTCAATCACATTATGGTTTTGAGAATAGATTTTATCTGTCTGACCTTTTAATAAAATTATTTCTTTTAATTCTAAATTCCCAATTCTTAATTCTAAATTCTTCTTTGTGCGGCGTTAAAATTGGGATCTCTGTTAAATTTTCAAGCCATTTTAAATCAAGTTCTTGCAAAGCGCCGGCATCAAGAACAAATTTTTTGTTCGGATAGTGTTCGAGTATAAAACGGGTGATTTCGTGCGTAAGTTCGCCTTCATCCTGAAGCTGATTAATTTCTGATAAGCTCATTGTTCCATTGTTCAATTGTTCAATTGTTAAACTTTTTTCTTGCTCTTTTTTATTTTTAATTTGTATTTTTGATTTTTGATATTTGATTTTTGATTTTTCGGTACGGTTCATTCCCGGTCCAATTAAAATGCAGTCGGCTTCTTTCATGTAATGATCCAGATCATCGCGCCGCACCACAATTCCGTCTCTAAATTCGTCCTTTGCGCGTTGCACTATTTCATTGTTTTCCGGGACGGACGAATAAAAAACCATGTCCACCATGCGGCTTGCGATCTTTAATGCCCAAAGAGAGGCGGCGTGAAACAAATGTGAGCCGCCGATGATCAGTAATTTCCCGTTTTGTCCCTTATGAGAATCAAGTGAAGGCTTGTATAAATTTTTTAAGTATGGTTCTATATCAAAGTTCATATGATTTAGTTTATCTTCACCGTGTCCCCATCACTTAATTCTCCGGCAATGATTGAGTGGGCGATTTTATTCTCAACCTGCTCCCGCAACATGCGCTCAATTGGGCGGGCGCCAAAAGACGGGTCATAGGCGGCTTCCACCAATTTCTGCAATCGTTCCTCATTAACCTCCAAATGGATATTTTTTTCTTTTAAGTTTTCCTGAATGCGGGCAATTTTAAGGCGCGCGATTTTAACAAGCTCTGGAATTCCAAGAGGATTAAAAATCACAATATCATCAAAGCGGTTGATAAATTCCGGCCGGAAATAATTTCTTAAAATCGGGATTAATTCTTCCCGCGGCAAATTGGTTTTCATGGCTGTGCTTCCAGCTTGCTTTTTAAAAGCTTCCAGTTTATCCAAAATTTCCTCGCTTCCGATGTTGCTCGTGAAAATTAAAATCGCGTTTTTAAAATCAGCCGTGCGGCCTTGGCTGTCTGTTAAACGGCCATCATCCAAAACTTGCAAAAAAATGTCAAAAACTTTTGGATGGGCTTTTTCCACTTCATCAAGAAGAATTAAACAATACGGCCGCTCTAAGACGGGATTGGTAAGCTGCCCTCCTTCTTCATATCCGACATATCCGGGCGGGCTTCCCAAGAGCCTTTGCACAGTGTGGGGTTCGGAAAATTCCGACATGTCAAGCCTGACAAACGCTTTTTCATTATTAAAAAATAATCTTGCTAAAACGCGTGCAGTTTCGGTTTTTCCGACACCGGTTGGCCCAAGAAATAAAAAGCTGCCAATGGGTTTTTTTGGATCGCGCAGTCCGGCTCGCGATCTTTTAATTGCTTCAGACACGGCGAAAACCGCCTGATCTTGGCCGATAATATATTTTTTAAATTCATTTTCAAGATTAATTAATCTTTCCCTTTCTGTGACTGACAATTCTTGAACCGGAATGCCAGTTTTGTCAGCCACGACTTGGCGGACGATTTCGGTCGTCACACGGTCAGATTTATTTAAAGAAGCAAGAGCCGCCGCTTCTTCCAGCAAATTAATTGCTTTTTGCGGAAAAAACGATTTTGTTAAAAACCGTTTTGCCAAATCAATTGTTAAGTCAAATACATTTTCTTCAACTTTCACACGATGAAAAGACTGAATTTTCCCGGCTTCTTTTTTCAAGATCAGAGCAGTTTGCTCAGCAGATGGTTCATCAACTTTGACGATTTCAAAGAATTCGCGGATTACCGGATTATTCTGCAAATTTTCATGATAAAAACTGGTTTTGGTTGCCAAAATCACCAAAGATTTTGTGTTTTTTAAAATGAGCTGGATATAATTGATTAAGAGTTGTTTTTGTTGAGAGCTTGTCAAAAATTCAACTTCGTTGAGAAACACAACCACCCGTCCCATTCCGGCAATTTGTTCCAAAATCTTTGCGCCGTGCCGTGAAAAAGAATCAGGCGAGGCAAAAATCGTTTGTAAATCAATTTTTATAACTTTAATTTGAGACAGCGCTTGGGGAACACGGTTCTCAATTATTTGCGTGGTTAATCCATAAACCAGCGCATCTTTTCCGACTCCGTCTTCTCCGACAATAAGGACGTTATTTTTGTTTTGGCGCCCGAAAATCCGCACCATCTGGCTGATTTCATTATCCCGATCGACAATGCTAAACGGCGAATTCTTATAAATTCCGGTTAAATCTTTGATAAATGGCAAGTTTTGGTTAGTGTAATTTCCAATTTGCGGCACCTTTTTCATTGTTGACTCGAGCCGGTCTTCATTTAAATTAAATTTAGTTTTTAAATCCGCGACTAAGTCTGAAGATAAAACACTTAAAAATAAATGCTCAGGAAGAATTTTGGCTGATCCCATCCGGTGGGCTGCCAGATATGCAGAAATTAAAGTTTCGCGCAGCTTCGGGTCAAAAAATACCAGTTTGCTGAAGCGCGGCTCTGACAAGCCTTTAATGGCGGAAAGTGTTTCTGATTTTAATCCGGCGATGTTTTGCACGTTTAAATTTTTGACAGTTGGAGTGTCGAGAAATGCATAAAAAACATGAAGGGAGGTTAAATAAAAATCTTTTAAATTATAGGCAAGCTGGCCAGCCTTAGCTATAATGTTGCACGTTTCTTTGCTGAACAGTTTAGCCGTGTCAACCACCCGCACTTTTTCAGCTTCAGTTTTAAGCTGCGGCGCAGTTTCGGTGTCAGTTTGGGGTTGAAGAGTAGAATTTGTCTGTTGAAAAGGCTGCATATTGACTTTTTGTGATATAATAATTGTATCATGATGAGAGGACTACCAAAGGGTTTTGTCCCGCGGGAATGCCTCTCTTTTTTTATCCTCTTTTCAACTTATTCTTAAACAATAAAATATTAACAATAAATTGGCTAAAATCTCTTAAGAGAGAAGAATATTTTTCATTTGGAACAATGATCTTAAGAAGTTTATTCTTCTCCGACAAGTATTCGACCAAACATCGAAAATCTCCATCTCCTGAAACAATAATTGCTTTTTGATAGTTTGAGTATTCAATCATACTGTGAAGAACTAGTTCAGCGTCAACATTTCCTTTAATTTTTATTTTTTTTCCTCGTTTCATCTCAAGAGTTGGTTTGAAAACACAAATATATCCAGATTTTTGAAGATATGTGTAGAGACTTTGATTTCCTTCAACGTAACCAATAAACAGAAATGCTTTGTTAACAAGATATTTATCTTCCAAATATTTGCGGAAGCGCGCGAAATCTAATTGCCATCCCTGACTACGAACGCCCAAATTCAAATTTTGGCTGTCAATAAAAGCATAAACTATTTGTGGTTTTTTACTTTTTTTCATAAAGAATTTTGCAGCCAAGCCTGCGTTTTTTTGGCAATTTTGCCAATTGGCACAGAAATTAAAACCGGCGTATCATAGGAATGAAGCCGCATGATTTCACTCTCCACCTCTTCAAATTTTTCCTCGCATGACTCCATGATTAGCAAAATTTCGCTTGAGGAATCAATTTTTTCATGCCACAAAAATTGTGATTTAACGGGAAAACTTTTTGCACAGGCGATTAAGTGTTTTTCAAGAAGGCGGCGGGTGATTTTGTCGGCCTCGGTTTGATTGGTGCAGGTGAGGAAAAGTAAGCAAAATTTCATAATATGTTTTAAGGAGATAATTTAAAATTTTTCAAAAATTCGCTGCCGATTGTAAAGATGTAAAACGTTGCGCTAAGAAGAAGAACTAAAATTATCCCGAAAATCACAAGATACACAATTCTCATGGTTTTAATTTTTTCCCTCGCGGCAAAATCAAAAAAACCGCTTGAGCCAAAAAAAAGAAGGCTGTCGGTTTGCTGGACAAAAACCCCGTTCCCCTGACAATCTGGGCATTTAGCGCGCGATTTATTATCTTCGATGTCAGTGTATCCTGTGCCGCCGCATGTCGGGCAGAAGGTGGTTTGGTTTAAGAAAGAAGACATGATTATAGTTTAACACAAGAAGAATTAAATCCGAAACAAGATTTTAAATTCTAAAATCTAAAATTTAAATCCTAAATAAATTTTACAAGAATAAAATCCAAAAAAAGAGTTTTTTTTAGCGTTTTAATGTTTTAGATTTTATTTAGATTTTAGGATTTAGAATTTAGGATTTTTATCCTATTGTTTCGAGTTTCGTGTTTCGGATTTATTGTCCGCGGTATCGTTTCTTCACCTGATAGTAGTACTCAATATCCTGATGCTTTTTATTGAAATGGGAAAGCGGATATTTTTTGGCAGTAAGGCGTAATTTTTTTAAAACCGTGCTTGTAATGTCAATTCCCATCCTCTCAGAAAAGGCAAAAAGATACACAAAGCAATCTGCCATTTCATAGGCAATCTCCTGAAGTTTTTGTTTATCTTGCTTTATTTCTTCCTCAGTGGCATCATCCCATTGAAAATGTTCAAGAAGCTCCGCGGCTTCAAGAACCAAAGAAACAGCCAGGTTTTTGCCATTATTGCGTTCCCGCCAGCCACGCTCATCTCTGAATTTAGTGACGGCGTCCTTAAGTTGCTGGATTTTTGTGTTTAAATCATTTTTGTTCATATGTTTTTTTTGACATGTAGTGCACGATTAACTCTGCCAGAAATCCCGTGAAAAAGAATTGCAGGCCTGAAATTACAAACATTACTCCAAATATAAGAAGAGGTCTGTCACCAATTGCATAGCCTGCAAAGTGAAGCCCTGAAAGATAAATTAAAAAAGTGAAACCAACCAGAAGAAGCACTCCTCCGATTGTCCCAAAAAAATACATTGGGCTTTTTTTAAATTTGTTTAAAAATAAAACCGTGAATAAGTCAAAAAATCCTTGCGGAATGCGGGTCCAAGAATATTTTGACGTGCCAAAAAGGCGCTCGTTGTGAATAACCGGCACTTCGGCCACTTTAAAACCTTGTTGAACCGCCAGAACCGGAATAAAACGGTGCAGCTCACCATAAACGGTAATGTTTTTGACTACATCCAAACGGTAGGCTTTTAGCCCGGAGTTAAAATCATGCAAGGCTATTTTTGTGAAAAAACTCACAACCCGGTTAAATATTTTTGTCAAAACAAGACGATTTTTTGGGTCATGCCGTGATTTTTTCCAAGAAGAAACAAGATCATATCCTGTATTTAACTTTTTTAAAAGCTTAGGGATTTCCGTCGGTTCATCTTGCAAATCAGCGTCAAGTGTGACCACTGTTTCGCCTTGAGCTTTTGCGAAGGCCGCATTTAAACCGGCGCTTTTTCCTTGATGAACGCGGAAATTAATGATTTGTAGGTTGGGATATTTTTTTTGCAAATTTTGCAAGATTTTGAGAGACGAATCAGTTGAGCCATCATTTACAAAGATGAGTTCTGTCTCATTCCAATCTGCGGCAAAAACTTTCTGCAGCTTTTCGGCAAGAATTTTTAAAGACAACTCTTCATTGAAAACCGGCACCACGATTGAATATTTCATGAGGTTATTATAGCATTTATTCGACCAAATCAAACTGGCGAAGGGCGAGTTCGCGCTCCTCGGGGGTCGCAGTCAAAAGAGATTGTTGCAGCGCGATGAGCCTCGCATATAAACCTTTTTTATTAAGCAGTAGCTCTTGCGGCGCGCCGCACTGCCCTACTTGCCCTTTTTCAAGAACCAAGATTTTGTCAGCGCTTCCAATTGTTGACAAGCGGTGGGCGATGATGAGGGAAGTGCGGTTTTCAAGAAGCCGGTCAAGCCCGCGCTGGACCAAAATTTCCGACTGGCTGTCAAGCGATGATGTGGCCTCATCCAGAATGACGATTGGCGCGTTTTTCAAAATAGCGCGGGCGATTGATATTCTTTGTTTCTGTCCTCCTGAAAGCTTCACGCCGCGTTCTCCCACTAAGCTGTTATAACCCCGAGGCAATTCTTGAATAAAATCATGCGCGTTTGCGGCGCGAGCTGCAGCCATTACCTCTTCAAGCGATGCTCCGGGTTTGCCATAGGCAATGTTCTCTTTCACGCTCCCTGAGAAAAGAAGCGCGTCTTGAAACACGATTGCCATTTGAGCTCGCAGTGAAACCTGTGTCACGTTTTTAATATCTTGCCCGTTCACAAAAATTTTCCCCGTTTGTGGTTCGTAAAACCTCAAAAGTAAATTGACAATGGTTGATTTCCCCTCTCCCGATTCGCCGACAAGCGCCAATTTTTGGCCTGCAAAAACTTCAAAATTAATATTATTTAAAACTATTTTTTCTATATCATAGCCAAAATTAACATTATCGAATTTGATAAGAGGCGCATTGTTTATAATTTTTTGCGGCATGACAAGTTTTGTTGCCGTAGGCGCGTCTTTAATCATGTTTTTTTCTGCCATCACTTTGAAAAAATCAGTTGAGCCTGCATTGGCTTGTTGGATTTGGCCAAGAATAAATGACATGGCAAAAAGTGGGAATCTGGCTTGATTGACAAGCTGTAAAAGCAGCGTCATTTCGCCAAGCGTATATTTTTTGTTAAATGTGAAATAAACAACGTAAGCATAAATTCCAAACAAAATTAAGTTTAAACATAAGCGGCGCAAAAAATCATAAAAGTGCCATTTTTTGGTTTGATCACGGGATAAAACTTCAATCTGCGCGCGATATTTTGAATAGCTCTTTAGTTCAATTGCTTCTGAAACAAAAGCTTTAACAACTCGAATACCGGCAAAGCTTTCAAATGCTCGGCCTTGAGAAAAATCATTAAGTTCATTTTTTTTGTTTTCTTTTTTTTGCCAGTCAAGCGAAGATTTATGGGAAATTAAAACGTAAATCGGAAAAAGAATGGTTAAAAGCAGGGCGATAAGAAGCGAGTAGCGTGAAAGAAGAATAATGGTGACAAACGCGGTTAAAAAAAATGGCAGAAAATTATTCAGCATGTTTTGTAAAAATTGAATAATGCTTGTTATCCCCCGATACATCTTGTTGACAATTTGTCCGGTAATTTCATTGTCGTAAAAACCCATATGAAGTCCTAGTAAGTGTTCGTAAAATTTTTCCGAAAGAAATGTTTGCAGGCGCACGCTGAAGATGTCTCCCAGCCACTGCCCAACTGCCGTTAAAATAGTGACAGCGATGTCAACGGCGATGATCGCGCCAAGAAAAATAAAAACCTGGTTAAAATGGCCTTTTTTACCTGTAATCTCGGCAACAATTATATCAACCACTTGTTTAGAAAGAAGAGGCACGGCAAGAGTGAGGAGCGACATGGTGATGACAAAAAATGCCATCACCAAGTACCATTTCCAAAATCTGCGGGTGAAGTGAATAATTTGAAAAATTGCCGCCATAAATATATAGTTAGACTTTTTTGAAGTTTCCGTTTTTTTCTTTGTTTTCTGCGTACCAAGTGAAAAGGCCGGCAATATATTGATCAACTTTTTTAAGCTCCGCAATCACACGGTCGCGAATTTGGCGAGATTTTACTTTTGTTTCTTGGATTTCGTTAACCCAATTTGTGATTTTTCCGGCCAACATGGTGGCTTGTTCTTTTGAAAGTCCAGCTGCGACTAAAACCTTAATGATTTTTTCTTCATCAAATTCTTCGACTGATCCGTCTAGTTTGATAACTTCTTTTTTCATATTTCAGTTGCCAAGATGGAAGTGCAAAAAGCACAGCGTTTTGCTTCAATAGGAATTATACTTAAGCATTCAGGGCATTTTTTACGGGTTGCAGTTTTTCCTCTTTTTGTAACTGACATTAATTTGTTCATTGGCAAAATGACGAAAAAATACATAACTGCGGCATTAATCAAAAATGAAATTAAAACATTGAAGAAATCACCAATCATGAAGCGGCTGTGATTAATCGTGAAAGAAATTGAGGAAAAATTAGGCGCGCCGCCAAGCGCAGCAATAAGAGGCGTGATAATGTCGCGGACCAATGCCGACACGACGTTGCCGAATGAAACTCCAACCACAATGCCGACCGCCAAATCAACTACGTTTCCTTTGAGAATAAATTGTTTAAATCCTTTGAGCATAAGTCTATTTTAGTATAAAAAAGCAGAAAGTCCAACAAAACATCTTCCTTCTTGATTTGGGGTGTACCCCATATGATATGAATAAATTCTTTACAATTTCGGATTAAAATATGGGGATATGTTTAAACCAATTTCAAAACAAACAAAGGAAGAGATCCTTTTAAAAATAAAGGGTGGAGAGAAGGTGATGGCAC
>JBGSIU010000040.1:0-41163 GCA_041742375.1 Patescibacteria group bacterium | reverse complement strand
AAGACGATAAAAGAGTGTTGGCCTCTTTTTGAGAATTTGGGCAGTAATCATATACCTTTTATCGTATCAAAAACGTTTGGCGTTTTCAAAATTCTATCAAGTTGTTAAAGAGCAATTTGCTTATTTTGCAATATGTCTAATATTTGATCCGGGATCCATAATTTTTATTTCATAGATTCCAGATCAAGGCCGTTAGCCTTGTCTGGAATGACAAGTAAGGTGTTTAATTTCAAATTTTAAATTTCAAATTAACCAATATATTTCCTTTCTCTCAATCTTTCTTCAAAATCTTTTCCCTCTTGCATTTTTCTAATATTCTTTGTCGTTTTCAAAATTATGGCATCGCTTCCAGCCCCTGACCCATAAGATGCAACCAAAATTAATTCATTAGGTTTCGCCTCTTCAAACACTTTACATAGTCCCAAAAGACTTGAAGCTGAATAAGGGTTACCAAAATTTTCCACAAAAAAACCAGTTTTAAACTGCTTTTCAGTCGCTCCGAGTTTTTGAGAAACTATTTTGGGAAATTTGCCGTTTGGTTGATGAAAAACCACATGATCAAACACACTTATGTCATTCCGGCGTCGGCCGGAATCTATGAAATATTTTTTGTTCCTTCTTAATATCTCACCCACGGCATTTTCTATGTGGAAAAAATAAGCCGGCTCTCCGGAAAAACGGCCGGCATGAGACGGCGCAATTTGGCCGTCACGGCGCCAAAAATCCGGGGTATCAGTTTGGAAAGAAACTGAATCTACAATTTCTGCAATAACTTCTGATGGTTTATCACCAAGCAGCAAACATGCCGCGCCAGATGCACAAAAATTTTCCAAAATATCGCCTTGCTTGCCTTGCCCGCGATCTGACCCGATTGCCAAACCATATTTAATTTTTCCCGCCCGAACTAAACAATCAACCATGATAAGAGCACTTGTCCCGGCTTTGCAGGCAAATTCCATATCTGCCCCGAATGAAAAATCATTAACTCCTAAAAATTGGCCGACAATGGACGAAGTTGGTTTAACAGCATACGGATGGCTTTCACTCCCCACGTAAATCGCTCCAATCTTTTCCCCAATTTCCCCTTTTTCCCTGATTCGTCCCAAACAGTCCATTCCCGCGGAAACGGCCATTGTCACAGTATCCTCGTCAATCCCGGCCGCCGCCTTTTCAGAAACGCCGGAAAAACCGGTTTTAATGCGATATTTTGGAAAATAGTAACCGTAGGAAACAATTCCTGATGGAATAATTTTTAATTTTTAATTTTTAATTTTTAAATAATTTCCAATTTATTAATTTTTAAACAGATTATTTCTTCGTTTAGAAATTTAATATTTGATATTATTTTTAAATTTGAAATTAAAAATTTGAAATTAATCTTTTCCTCTTCCAAGCTCCTCATGTGCTTTTGCCAAACTTCCTTCTGCTAAACTTGCGGCAAGTGATAATTCCCCGGCCAAAACTGCCGCCCCGATCACTTCAGCAAACTCAATGGCGCCGTCCTCCACTTTCATTATCTGAAAAGCCTCTTTTTGAGTTTTGAGCCCTGTTCCCCCGCCCACTGTGCCGCAAATTAAATCTGGTAAATAGCACGAAAAGTATAAGTCCCCGTTTTTTTCTATTTCAGCCGTCGTGATTCCCAAACTTCCCTCAACGACATGCGCACTATCTTGTCCTGTGGCCAAAAAAATCGCGGCGACAACATTGGCAAAATGCGCGTTAAAACCCATACTTCCGGCCATGACGCTGCCAAGTAAATTTTTTTGCGATACCACCTCAACAATTTTTTTTGGCGATGTGTGAAAAATTTCTTCAACTTTTTTTTCACTTATAATAATCTCTGCCCAGACTTTTTTCCCTCTTCCGTTAATGAAATTTAGCCAAGACGGTTTTTTATCAATGCAGTAATTTCCGGAAAGCGAAATCAATCGGGCGCCATTATATTTTTCTAAAATGTACGCACATGCATCATCCGCGGCAATTGTCGCCATGTTCATTCCCATGGCGTCTCCTGTATCAAAGGAAAATCTCAAAAATACATTTTTTCCAACGATTTGAGAATTAATTTTGATTAATTTTAAATGAGACGAAGTGCTTTCACAAACCTTCCGAATAGCAACGGTGTTATTATGTATCCATTCAACAAATTGAAAAGATTCTGCCAAATTTCTGGTTTTAAAAACCGGTCCTCTAGTAATCCCCACATTCTCACAGATTACCCTGATCCCTCCGCTCTCTCTACTCGCTTTGCATCCTCGGTTCACTGATGCAACCAGCGCACCCTCAGTTGTCGCACACGGCAAATAATGCTTTTTACCATTCACCAAAATCGGACCAGCCACGCCCATGGGGATTTGTGCACACCCAATGAAATTTTCGCAACTATGTCCTTCAATTTTCTCCGAATCCTGGCTAAAATAACCAATATTATCAAGAGAAATCTTTAATTCTTTTTCTAATTGCTTCCTTCGTGCAAAAATATGGTCTTTCATAATTTTTTAAATATTATATTTGTTAGTATTAGTTAGTATTTCAACAGTTTTGCTTTCTTTAGTTCTTCTAAATTTTTTGCTCCAACTCCAAACATCACTATTTTTAATTCGTAAATCAACGTGTTAAGCAATCGGATTACGGCAGTTTCGGATTTTTGGGCGGCCGAGAGAAGCGGCAATCCGATTCCCACCATGCGCGCCCCAAGCGCGATCGCTTTGGCCACTTCCGCCCCGTTTCTGATTCCCCCTGAGGCAATAATCTCTAAGCCATCTATTTTACAACACTCCTCAACGCACTGCGCAGTCGGATTGCCCCAATCTTGGAAAGCTCGCGCAATATGATCAAAATTAATTTGTAGATTTCTGTTATCAGTTCTCAGTTTTCTGTTTTCTGATTTTAGTTTGTCGGTTTTCAGTTTGTCTGTATTTAAAACTGATTGACCGACAACTGGCAAACTTTTATCTGACAACCGAGAACCGAAAACCGATAACCGGTTATAAGCTTCAGTTGTTACCCAATTACTTCCCCCTCCTCCTGCCACATCAACAATTTTCACACCCGCTTTTTTCAACTGCAGAGCAGTTTTCTGATTAATACCAAAACCTACTTCTTTGACAATCACTGGAAAATCCGCAAGCGTCATAATTTCTTCAATTCTGCTCAAAACTTCTCTGAAGTTGGTGTTGCCGTTTTCTTGAAGCGCTTCTTGAAGAGAATTAAGATGAAGAAACATGCCGTCAGCGCCAATTAATTCTTTTGCGCGTTTTAAATCATCAAAATATAAACCATTGTTTAACTGCACGGCTCCCAAATTGCCTAGTAGCAGCGGCAGCTTGGCTCTTTTTCTCACGTTGAAACTTTCCAAAATATTTTTATACAATCCCTTATCACCCTTACTTCCCTTAACTCCCTTATAAACTTCCACAAGCACTCTCTCGCTCCCCACTCCCATAGCCACGCCGCAAACTTCTGCCCCTTTTGCCAACCGGGCATTAATTTTTCCCGCTTCTTCATTTCCGCCGGTCATAGAAGAAATTAAAAACGGGGCATTTAACTTTTTTCCGCAAAAATTTGTCGAAACATCAATTTCATTAAAATTAATTTCTGGCAAGGCAGAGTGCTCAAAACGATAGTTTTCAAAACCGTTTGTCATGGACGACTGAACGTTTTGTGAAAGAGGTATTTGAAGTTGATATTGTTTACGATCAGACAAAATTTAAAATGCAAATCTCAAAATGATAAAATAAGAATTTTCTCTCTTTTGTCATCCCGTGCAACCATATTATTTTATATAAAATAGTTGACACGGGATCCAGAAACTCTGGATCCCAGATTGAGGCCGTTAGCCTCATCTGGGATGACAGACTAAGAGAAAGGTCATTTTTTATTTTGATATTTAAATTTTACATTTTCCTGGTGATAACGAACTCCGCCATTTCTATTAATAATTTTTTAGCATCTTCCCTTATCTCCCTTATCTCCCTTAATTCCCCAACCGCCTTTTCCGAAATCTCCTTCATCTCTTCTTCAATTTCTTTTTTTATTCCTAATTTTTCCATTTGCGTTTTAACCCAGTCAATATCTTCTCGTGTTGTGTTTTTCTTTCCCCATATTTCCCCATATCTCCCTAATTCCCCTGATTTCCCCAATCTTCTCATCGCTTTCTCGTGCCAAATTGTCAGTTTCCCTTCTTTTAAATCTCCTCCAATTTTTTTGCCAAACTTTTTTTCATCCCCAAAAAGATCCAAGTAATCGTCTCTCATTTGAAAAATAGCACCTATTTGTATAAGTATTTTTTTCAAATGGGATTCTTCGCTCCTCTCAGAATAGCCGCCGACTGCGGCCATTCCCATCTCAAACGGCCGCCAAAAAGTGTAGCGCGCGGTTTTAAATTCATAAATTTCAAATAATAATTTCCTTATTTTTGATTTTTGATTTTTGATTTTTGATTTTGAGGCCAACACGTCTAAGTGCTGGCCGATTATCACTTCTTCTCTCAACTCATCATAAACTTCTTTCACTTTCAAAGGTGCGCCATTTAAAAGTTCATCGGCAAAAGTGAAACACAAATCACCGGCCAAAATGGCGCGATTTGGAGGCTGAATCGTTGGTCCGCCGCGGCGCGTTGCCGCGCTGTCCATCACGTCATCATGAATAAGAGCAAAACTATGGAGCAATTCTATTGCAGCCATTATTTTAATTAAAGCGTTTTCTTTTTTTTCACCGCTTAGATTATCGCGGATTAAATTAACGGATTCACACGGAACGGATAACACGGATTTGTTATTTTTGAATTTTGATTTGTAATTTTGATTTTTACTTTTTGATTTTTGATTTTGCGCATGCGCGCCCAACCACACCATAAATGGCCGGAAACGATCCCCTCCCCGAAGCGTGATATCCGCAATTTCCTTAACTAAATTCGCCGCTTCTTTATCAACGCTCGCCAATTTTTTGCGTTTTCCTTCAAAAAAAATTCGCAAAAATTCATCAACCAGACTCTTGACTTTCTTTAATTCTTCTTGCAACATAATGTTGATTATACTAAAATAAGTTCAATGCGAAACAATAAAAATCAAAACTGATTACGGTATAATTTTAAATTTTGAACTGTAATTTTGATTTTTGATTTTTGATTTTTGATTTTTTATCAGACCACCATTAATATCGGCGATAAATTTAATCTTGGCGGTGCCGGCGGTCGGCCAATAACCCTTGTTCCCGCCTATCAATCTCTCGGCGGTTTTGTTTCGGCAATTCTCCCAACAGCTTTTGTTCTTTCTGGTATAATTCTTTTAGTCTTAATAATTTTTGGCGGGCTGATGATGGTGATAAATGCCGGGTCCGGAGATGCGAAAAAAGCGGAGCAAGGAAAAAGTGCGCTCACCGCAGCCGTTGCCGGCATGGCCGTCATCTTTTGCGCCTGGTGGATAATTCGCATAATTGAATTTATAACGGGAGTTAAAATATTTTAATTAACTTATCATTGTCATTCTGGCGAAAGCCAGAATCTATAAGATATGTTTCTTTCTTTTTTCCAACTTTTTGGCGGAGTCAAACCTCCATATGGTGATACGGGCTATACATCTGATGTCGGTGGAATAATTATTTTTGGCTCAAACATCCTAAGATTGATTTTTTTAATTGCCGGCCTCTTCTCATTAGTAAAAATTATTATCGCCGGATTTGGATTTATCTCTGCCGGCGGTGACCCTAAAGCCATCACAAAAGCATGGGATAATATTTGGCAAAGCATTGTCGGTCTTTTAATCATTGTTTCATCCTTTGTTTTAGCGGCCTTAATCGGACAAATATTTTTTAATAACGCAAATTTTATATTACACCCTGTTCTTTTCGGGGTGGGAACCGGCGGTTCTCCTGCTAATCCCTAACCCAATATTGCGAATAAAATTTATGAATTATCTAAAAATTTTTCTTGCAGACAGTCAGAAATTGGGACGAATTAATGAGGGCGAAGGTCTTGGCGGCTATTCAAAATTTAATACATTGAATTTCCAGAACACTCTTGCCACCATTCTTTCCAACGTCATTGGTTTTTTAACAATTGTCGCGGGACTTTGGTTTATGATTCAATTTATCCTCGGCGCGGTCTCTTGGATTTCAGCCGGAGGCGACAAGGGAAAAACAACACAGGCAAAAGATAAATTAACACAGTCTGTCATTGGCTTGGCAATTGTGGTTGGCGCCTATGCCATTGCCGGTTTAGTGGGCGCGATTGTCGGAATTGATTTCTTAAATATTGCAGGAGCACTAAGCGTGATAAAACCATAGTAACAGAAGTTGGATGTTTGAATTTAGAAGTTAGATTCAGGAAGTTAGACGTTTGAAATTAGAAAATATTTTTTTTCTAACTTCCAATTTCTAGATGATTAGTACTTTTCTTGTACAAAACGGCAAAATTTACAATCCCGTTGTCACCGGAGCTTGGGGTTCTGGCGGCACCGGAGCCGGCGCCTCAAGCGTCGGGAATTTAATTGCCGCTTTTATCCGCGTAATGGTGATTGTCGGGTCTTTAGGATTTATTTTATATTTTATCCTCGGCGCCGTTCACTGGATAACTGCTGGCGGCGACAAGGGGAAAGTTGAAGAGGCGAAAAACGAAATTGTCAACGCCGTAACCGGGCTTGTGATTCTTCTTGCGCTTTATGCCGTTGTTACGTTTTTAAATAAGATTTTTGGCATTGACTTATTAAACATTTTTTGGCCGGTACCAAAATAAATTCAAAATTTAAAAATCAAAGTGGAAAATGACCAACCCTTACCTGTCATCCCAGATGAGGCTGAAAGCCTCAATCTGGGATCCAGGCTTGGATCCCGGGTCATTGTCACGCTAATCCTCTCCGCCAGATAAGCGGATCGGATAGCGATGACTAATGCCTGGGATGACAAACTGACATTTGAGATTTGCATTTTGAATTTTAATTAGGTGAATCAGTCAAATATCGATCAAGGCATCAAAGACACTTTTGCGTACAAAGACCTTGGGTCTCTGGCATCGCGCCTTTGGGGCGTCGCCTTCACAATTGGCGCCATTGCCGCATTTTTATACACCGTCCTTGGCGCGGTTAATTGGATTACCGGCGGCGGCGACAAAGGAAAAGTTGAAGAAGCGAAAAATCGCATCACTCAAGGAATGTTTGGCCTTGCAATTTTGGCCGTCACCTGGGCTGTCGCCCTTCTTGTACAACGATTTTTAGGGCTTAATATTTTGGGCGGAGGATCAGGCGGAGGGGGAGGAGGAATAGGTGTTGGCTGTCAAATGATAAATAATAAATGTGATGGATGGGCGGAGATTGGACCAACCAAACACTGGAACCAAGATAATTGCCATATCTACATTTGTACTCCCAACTGTTGGCATGACACGGGAGAAATACAACCGAATTGTACGCCAAAATAATTGAACAATTTTTGGCCATTTGCATTTTTTGAAAAAAATTGGATATAATTACTTTGTTGTTTTTTAAAATTTAGTTTTTATAATTTGTTTCGAATTTCGGATTTAGAATTTCGAATTTTCGGGGAGGGGGTGAAAACAATTATGATAAAAAAAATAATTACAGCGGCAGGAACAGTTTCACTTTATGCATTTTTAGCCATGCCGGCGTGGGCGCAGCAAGATATCAGCCTTGAAAAACCATCCAATTTCCAAATCGTCAGCGCGCCGAAATTTATCTCAGCTCTTGTCGGATTTATATTCATAATCGCCGCCCTTTTAGTCTTTGTGTTTTTGGTTTGGGGAGGAATTCAATGGATCACCTCAGGCGGAGACAAAGCGGCAACTGAAGCGGCAAGAAACAGGATAACCGCGGCTTTAATCGGCTTGGCAATTATTGCAGTTTCTTGGGCATTAATGGCAATTATTGGGAAATTTTTTGGCTTTGATTTAACAAATCTCACAATCCCAACGCCATATTAGCAGTGTTCATTTAAATGAATATTCACCCCTCACCATCTTTTCACAAAAAAGCGGTGAGGGGTTAATAACTATCTATCTAATTCTTTTAAATATTTTTGTTAATATTAGTTAGTATTGGATAGTATTAGTTGGTATTGGATAGTATTTATTATCTCTCTCAGGTTAAATACCTTCCCACCCAAGATCCAAGCGGCATAAGCGGTATGCAGCCCGGCGTGGACGTTGTCCCCCTTTCTGCAATCCCAACTCTTTTTTCCAACATTTTATTTATCGCCGTTCCTTTAATTGGGCTGGCGGCCTTTGTGATGCTCATTTCCGGCGGCTTGAAATTTTTAACCTCAGGCGGCGATCAAAAAGCTTTGGAGCAGGCCAAAGGAACTATCACCTGGGCAATTCTCGGAATAGTTTTGGCAATCGGCGCATATTTAATTCTCATGTACATTGGAAATTTCCTAGGAGTTGAACCTCTTAAATTTGTCTGGCCAACTTAAAATGAAAAATGAAATATGTTAGAATAAAATTATGAACTTTGTCAATTGGAAAAAAATACTCTTAGTTTTTTTCTTTTTCTTCCTCGCCGCCGCGGCATTCTCCCGCGCCTCCTGGGCGCAGACGCAGGACACGGGAAAACCTTGGGCTCCGAGTTTTAAAGACATTGAAAACGCGCAAACAAAACAAAGCGCATCGCTGGAGAATTTAACCGGAGCAAACTTGCTGCTAAATGGTCAAAATATTTTAATCGGTGCCATTGGCACACCCTCAGAACCAAATAGCACCTCTTCTTCAAATGGCGGCACGATTGGTTTTATGAACAGCATGGTTCTTGCTATGATGCAAAAACCAGGAAATGTTTCAAGCGTTGAGTATCTAGCCGACTTAGGAAACAATCTTGGTGTGATACCAAAAGAAGCATATGCCCAAGGCACGGGTTTTGTCTCATTAGCTCCAGTGTTAACTATTTGGAAAGCGATCCGCGATTTTGTTTATTTAATTTATGTGGTGGTTTTTTTCATTGTCGGCTTCATGATTTTGATGCGCAAAAAAATTGATCCAAGAACCGTGATTTCTGTGGAAACGGCTTTACCCAAACTTATTATTGCTTTAATTTTAATCACTTTTTCCTATGCCATTATCGGCTTCATGGTGGATATTGCCAATTTAGCCAGCCGCGTGATTGCCGGATTTTTTGTGGGAAAAATTTTATTACAATCATCATCTTCTCCTGAGCAAACTAATTTTATTAACCAAATTTTTTCAAGCAATATTTTTTATTTAGTTCGTCCGATTGGCGATGTTTTTCAAATTGCAGAACATGCCCAAAACGCAACAATGGGTTCATGGGCGGGTCCTTTTGTATATGTTACCACTGCTCTCATTTTTGGCTTTGCGGTTCTATTTATCACATTTAAAATCTTCTTTGCGCTTCTTGGACCATATGTGGGGATTATCCTTTCAATTATTTTTGCGCCATTTGAAATTTTAATGACAACCATTCCTGGAAACGAAGCTTCTATCACAAATTGGATTAAAAATGTCATGGCAAAAATTGCAGTTTTTCCAGTGGTATTTTTTCTGCTTTTAATTGCCGCTTCTTTTGGCGCATATAATCCAAATAGCTCTGGTCTTTGTTTTGGAGACAAAAATTGCTTTAATTGGCAGCCAGAAAAATCAATAAAACCCTCTTTATCTAATAATTTAAATTTAGTCATGGCGCCGTTTGGCAATTGGAGCCCTGTCATTGGAGATTTAATCGCTTTTGGAATTTTATTCACGATTCCTGCCACAGCACAACTTGTACAAAATGCCCTTAAAGTCAAAGATCAAACCGCAGATATTGCCAGCCAAACCATCCGCCGCGGCATGTCAAAAGTTCCTGGACTTAAAGGGCTTGCCGAAGGATAAATTCTTTATTTTGAAAAAACTCCGGGGAAAAGAGATTGAAGAGCATCTAAATCTTTTTGTTCATAACCACCTTGCTTGTCTAAATAATCCCGCAGATCTTCGCCTGCCAAACCAGGATTTCGTGCATCATAATCTTCATAAGCCTGCACAGCAGATAGATATTGATCATAGGATTGACCAAAATATGCTTTATCTTTCTCAAGAATATTTTTTAATTCTTGTCGTCCAGTTGGAGTTTTCAGTTTGTCAAAAAAAACTCCAAAACCTTCTTTATAATATTCAAATTTTTGTTTATCGTGCTGATTCGCATTGGAATTCCGATGCCACATTTCTCCCTGTGTCAATCCCTGCACAATTTCGGGAGAGATCAAAAGATCAAAACCACTTTTAATTCCCCTCGTTTCTTCTTCATGAGTACCAACTTCTGTTGACCAAACGCGAACAGTGTTATAAATACCACCCATATTAACAAATTTCGGCGACCAGGGGCAGAAAAATGTGCCAAGGATAGCAATTGCAACAACTACTGCCGCACCAGACTTCCAAAAATCTTTTCTTTCTTTAACTTGTTCTTCTTCAACAATTTTTTGCACCTGATCGTGAGGAAATAACTCAAACTTATCTGCGTAAGAATTTTTATATTGTTGAGAATATTGTTCAAGTACACCGCTTAATGTTTTTTCCATAATTTAAATTATTTATATTTATCGTGCCGGTGCTCCGCCCGGATTCATCGACATATCTTTTACCGAACCAACGCGCGCATGCTTTTTATACCAATCCATCATACCTAAAAGTTTTT
The DNA here is from genome assembly GCA_041742375.1 of Patescibacteria group bacterium. GTDB lineage: Bacteria > Patescibacteriota > Microgenomatia > JBGSIU01 > JBGSIU01 > JBGSIU01. Next base: position 30,526 of record JBGSIU010000040.1, on the reverse strand, counting down.
TGCCATCAACCACGCTATCCCACGCGGTTAAAACACCTTCTTTCATCAGGTCAATATCTCTTGCTCGCTGGCGCGCACCGTGAACCGAAAAAAACCAGTGTGTCCCAAAAAAAGGCACATTTTTCCACCATCGGTTGTTTTTTGCTACTGATTTATACCATGGTGTTTTTGCTTCAAAAATCGCCTTCCATATGTCATTAGTGATAAATCCCCAAACTCCACCTTCTGTTTGCAAGTCATTAAGACTAAGCGCTTTTGCGAAAGTAATCCCTGCCGAAGCCGCACAAACTGCGGCGGTGATTGGAATCGCGACCGGAGCGACGGCGGAAACCACAAGACCAATTCCTAAAGGTATTCCGACATTACAACCAAAAGCAGTCATACCAATTGGCGATTTGAATTTCTCAACCTGTGTTTGAAGAAAACCGCCAATTTCTTTGCCGGCAACATCCACCGTCATGCCCGTAAATAATTTCAGCGGTTCATCAAGAACCCCTAACATTTCTTTTTGGGCTTCAACCAACCCTTCGCGCTCGCTTCCCTTTTTAAGATCTAAAAGTCTAAGCCATGTTCTTTCCTTATCAAAATGTTTTAAACCTCGCTCTGTACAACCATTCTTTGATTGTAATTCGCTGACGCGGGTTGGATCAAGAGCCGCCACATCTCCGCCCGGATCTTTCAACTGTTCGAGAAACTCGTTAATATCTTCCGGCGTGATGACCAATGCCCAGTCCCCAACTTTAACAATTCTTTTTCCGATAGAAACATATTTACATTTCTGCTCCCAATCTTTTGCTCCACGCGTCATGTGCAGGGCCTCAGCCGCACCGGCGGAAAAAATGGCAAAAATCAAGTTGGTTAAATCTTCCGTATGCCAATAGGTCGGCAACCTTGTCAAGCGTCGCGCTGAACCAAAATGAACTTCACCGGACCCAATGATGAGGTTTTCCATTTCGTCAATGCCGTGCAAATTTTTACAGATCGGATAACCGTCTTTAATCACATAGCTCCCATCGGGATTTTTTTCGTAATTAATTTCATCGTATGGATTAATAATATGTTGTGTTTTGTCTTCAATTTGCGCCACGATGTAATTATCAAAACCCTCTCCTCCTTCAATGGCAAATTTTCTCATGCGGGCAAAGACACATTTCGCCTGTTCATGTGCCATGTAGTCGACCGGTGGCGGTCCGGCTTCTCTTTGCATGACTTCGAATTTTTTGTCTAAAGTGTTCTGCACATAGGTGTCTAACAAATCTCCCCAAATAAACGCCATGTGGCGATTATGTGTAATAATCCCACCAAAGATACCAATTATTGGATCATTAAATTTATCGTAAAGCTTTGCAAATTGCTGATTCAGTGATTGAATTATCTGATCATCGCTCCATCCTAATGCTTTAAATCTTTGAAAATTGCGCGCTTTTTGCAAAACCAACTCTCTTTGTGCTAAAGTCGCAATTTGAGGAATACGACTTGGATTATCGCGGTAATAATCAAACCACATGTCGGCCAATTTTTGATTAATTCTATATCCTTGTACCTCGCCCGGTTTTGGAATTTCCCGCTCATCAAGTCCGGCCATCAAAAGCACGGTTTCATAATCAATAAATTTTTGGTCATCAATTGGTGTCGCACCATTAGGCAATTTTCCACCATTTAAGTTTGCCAAATATCCTTTTTCCCAAATCTCTCGCTGTTGATTTTTCCCATCAACCGATTCAAAACCCGCCAAATTAAATAATAATCTTAAACGTGTATCGTTCCCCAACCGCTGCAATTTTTCAATTTCAATATATGAAACTTCTTCATAATTTGCTTTTTCCGTTTCGCTTAAAGCCGGTTCAAAATGAAGTTGTTTAAACTTAGAATTATTCACGCCTTTTTGAATCGATTGATTTATATATTCAACCAATTGTTCGCGATCCCCATTTTTACGCGAATCAATGATTGAAAGCATGAACATGCCGCTGACATAATGCTCAACCGCATCTTTCATGCGTTCAATCTTCCAATCAATCGTGTGTCGTCGTTCAAATCTTTTGGTTTCCGGATTATAAAATTCAATTGCCGTATCAAGCAAGTTTTTTGTGACTTTTGAACTTTCAAGAATTTCTCCAACTTCAATTAATTTCCCAGGGCTTGTTTCTTTTGCCAAAACTTGATACATAACATCACGCGTGTCACCGACATATCCCCAATAAATCACGGCGGCATTTTCCGACATACCGCGCATGGAAAAGTGCCGCATCCATGTTTCGGTTAAACCAATGTCTTTATTTTGATAAAACAATTCATCCAGGTCAATAAATTCTTGTGAAATCGGAATATCAAATGCGCTTTTCTCATCAAAAATCGGTTGAGCCTGACCCGCACGCAACCTTGAAGCAATTGCTTTTGAGATTTTTTGGGTACGGATTAAATTATTTCTGATGATTTCATGCTGCTCAAAATCAATCACGTTTTTTTCGTCTAAAAAGTTTGATAAAATTGCAGTTTTTGCCGCGGTGTCGAATCTCCTTTCGTCCAACAAACTATCCGCATTCCATTCCATCCACGACTGTGTTGCAAGCACGTTTTGCCATTTTGAATACGATCCTTTTTCTTTAGAACGCCTATCAACCTCGGGTTCAAAAAGACTAATCATTTTCATCCCAAAATTTAATCCCTGTTTTAAAAATTGATCGAGATCTGCCTGTGCCACTTTTCCATCTTTAATAAAAGTTGAGTAAATTCCTCTTGTTTTTTCCATCCATTCATCCAATCTCGCCTGTGTTTTTTTCGCATCTTCTTCTTTTCTTGTCCCCCCTTTTTCGACCACGACCAAATGTTTTTTTGCCGGCAATTCTCTCTGCAATGCCACCTCCAGTGAAATATTGTCTCTGGCCGCACGTTGAATTACCGAAGAAGAAAACGCCACAAATTTTAAATTATCAATCCATGTTTGTGAAGTATCCGGCCGTTTAAACAAACCATAAGCTCCCAAATCGCCCACGCTCCACGTTTCGAACATATTTTTGAGATCATTTTTTAAATCTTCTACCGTTTGCGGATTAAATCCGGGCGCAGCACCATCAGGCACTTTTAGTGCTTTTGCCATATTATGATTCGCTTGCTCGATTAAACTTGAAGCACGTGTATATTTTCCTTTATAGCGCCATAACGTGTAGTAATCCATGAAATAAATCAAAAATAATTGATAATCAACCGTGTGGGGTTTAAATGCTCCCTTCATTTTAAAAACTCGGTTTGCAATTTCAATTTGTAAATCATCGTCTGAACCTTGAAAAGTAAGAACAAAACCTGCTAAGTCCGTATAATCCTTATCGGTTAAATTCGGAATTGAATCATAAACCGCCTGTCCGGAACAACGGCGAAGCCTTCTCCCGACTGCATTCCAAAGACCTGTTTTTTTATTTCTCCCATATAATTCCTTTTGTTCGTTTTCTCCCGTGTCTATCGTTTGAGTATGCAAAGCTTCGGCGATTTCTTTTTGCTGCATGAAAAATTCTAAAATTTTCCCATCGTCAAAAATTTTTGCTGCAAGCGTAGCGATACTTTTAAAGGATACACCAATTCCTTCGCCTGATCCGGACCCCATCCATCCTTTTTGCCAAAAAACGTAAAAATCGCGCGTAGTACGAATTAATCTTTCGGCAAATTGAGCTTTCCGAAAAGCCATTTTATCACCACTAGTTTCCGCTTGCTGCATCAAAGATTCTGCTTTAAATTGCAAATATGTCACCGCTTTTTCTCGATAGCTTTCCTCTTGAACTTCATGACTTGTAAACATCATTGCCATCCAAATACACGCCACTTCCCGCAGGTCATCCAAATTATCAATTCTGTCAAAATGCTCAATAAAAACCGGTAATGTTTCAACCGGCGCGTTTGGATTTTCAGCCAATTCTTTTTTCGCTCGAGAACATATTCTTTCTTCTTTTGTTTTTCTAATCAGGTCTATCTCTCCCTCAAACCATCCTCTTCTCCACTCTTCAAACTCATCATCTTTTTTGCCGGATGCTGCTGGAATGGCAGGAAGTTTTGGCTCTTCCTCATGTGTTCCTAACGGCTCAAGGGGTGAGACAACTTCGGGAATTTCAATTCTAGTCTTGCTTTCACCTTTTAAAATTTCCTGGGCTTTTTTCCTCAAGGAAAGGACCATAAGCTCTTCCCATGTTCCTGGCGCGCCTTCGGAAAGTCCTGCGCCGCTCTTTGCCACCACTTGTTCATAAATATAGCCCAATGCCTCAAGAAAATTTTCCTGCCCGCTTTTAACTATTTTTTCTTCGCCGTTAACTATCTCTTTTTTTCCAAATTCTCCTTTAAATTTTTCTCCAAGCGTTTTTACCACCGCAGCCCAATCTGCTGGCACTTTGGAATCTTTTACTTTTTCAATTTCCCGGGCGAAATGTTTTTGTTCTGCCGCGTCAAGCGTGTCAAACAAACGGGTATAAGTTCCTCTAAGAAGAGAGGCTGTTTTTTCTGTCGCCGCTTGCGTGCCCAAAAAAGGCACCACTTTGTCTCCAAATTGTTGAGTAAAACTAGCGTAAATGTCAGGAACTTGTTCTCTCGCCATATTTTTAATTATAACAAAATTGCGGCTAACTCCACCCCGGAATTCCTAAAATTTGCACTCCGATAATTCTTAAAATTAAAATCGAGCAAAAAATGAAAACAAGGCCGACAACGGCTGAGGTGATGATTTCTTTTCCCGCTTGGATTTTTTCCGGAACTCCGCTTGATAAAACAATTTGGGCCGCGCCCCATAAGATGAGAAGAAACGCAATCCCGCCGGCAATCCCCGCGCCAACCGTGATAATCCAACCAACCAAATCAGCGGGTTCATTGGGAATACAACCCAGCGCGGTCCAAGTGCCACTCTCTGCTGCCTCTACACATTTCTTGCATTGATCATATGGATCATCGCTTTTTGCCGGATTATCACTCAAATTCGCGCAAGGATCGTAAGGAGAAGAAATGTTTCCCCCTCCAGAACCGATAGCAACACATTGATTTTGGGAAACTAAACATTCTAGTCCCACCCCAACACATTCATTCGAGTGCGTTGTACCGCTTTGATCAAGACATTCTGTTTCATTTACTGGTTTTGAACCAGAAATGCAACAATTAGAAGGAGCGCTACCTAAAGCCGTACAGATCCAAGCTCCTCCTTGCTCTTGCGCACAAGCGTCTCCTGACGAACACTGTAATAATTTCGCATCACAATCAACTCCTTTTAGAATGCAACATTTCTTGCTAGGATCATAATACCCATTAGAACAACAATATTCTCCCACCATTGCACATACATAATTATCTAAAACATCTTTTGCGCATGTTTCCGATGAACCACAATTGTATTCCGTTATAATAAGACAATTGTTTAAACTATCCACACAACAACTTTTACCTTCATCATAAGTTCCACTCTTACAGCAATCTTTCCCCCACACCCCTTTTGACACACTAAAAAAGAAGGTAAGAAAAAACAGGAGGATAAAAAAGGTTCTCCCAGCAATTTGTAAGAATTTAAGCCTTGTTTTTTTTGAGTTCATATGATTTATTATACATTAATCTTCTGATAAGTTTTCTTCAAAGAAGTGTTAAGTAAGGAGGCTAAGCTTTCATCTTGCTTTGAGGCGTTTTCTTTTTTTTCATATTTGATGAATATTTATTTAACAAAAACAGGATTAATAAAATCAGAATTGCAAAAACTGCACTTCCAAAACGGAAATTTACCACAAAGTTATTAAAGTCAAAAACAAAAATATCTTTCATAATCCCCTTTCTTTTATTTTTTCAATCACAATATTAACAATTATAAATAATAAACATGCAGAAATGTTTTTTGTAAATTCTATCGCGCTTAATAAACTATTTGTGTTTTTAAAATTTGGCGAAATAAAAGCAATCGTGAACCAGGCGCCGGCAATATTCGAAGTCAATCCGGCAAGTGAATTCAATATTGCCGGATGAATATTACTTCTCATAATTTTTTCTTATTGAAAAAAGAAAGACTACCGAAAGCAAAAGTGCGGTTATTAATAATGCGTCGGCAATTGTTTGATTCATAATTTTAGTTTAGCAAAAATGGCTTACAAAGTCAAAGATACCTCTCCATTATTTCTTCCGCTTTTTTCCATTCCCCAGCGTCAATGGCGGCTTTGGCTGTTTTAAGAAGTTCTTGTTTTTTGGCGTCGCCTCCGGTTGCCGCAAGAAGGGTGTCAATTTGTTCTTTGACGATTTCCGCCTTGAACTGCAAAGTTTTTGCCAAATATTTTTCTTCAAAATTTGGGGGCAGCCCACCGCTTGGAGGCGACCCAAAAAAATTAATGATTTTTTCAGCTGAAGGCGCGGTTTTAAGCAAATCCAAAAATCTTTCTTTTTTCTCTCCTTCAAGCATCTGGGGAAGATCCTGCTCCACAAAATCCGCCCAAATTGTCTCTTCCATTTCATCCAAATTTTTCTTTTTTTCTCCCTCAGTGATATTGCTCATTCCCAAAAGCTTAAAAATATCAGCCCGCGTGAGCTCGTCTGCCGCCTTTAAAAGAAGGGGGTTAATTAATTTTTCCTCTTTCTTTTCCTCTGGACTTATGCTGACATCTTGTTTTAAATTTTGAATATTGACATTTATTTGGGGTTTGTCATCCGCGGCCACTGGCGTTGTTTGAATTTTTGCGGCAATATTCTGTTGGCGGGCAATCAGCCAATCATTAAGGCTTTGCGAATCAACAGCAACAGTAGCAGTTGTCTGGGCAGGCATGGTTTAAGTATATACTATTAAAAGTCAAGATGTCAAAAAAAATAGTATATAATAAAAATATAGTAAACACAGAACAAAATTACTAGAAAATTTTGTTCAAGTGTTTACATATAAGTGAGTAAAATCGAACTATATGACTTCTCCTGATATGCCTGTCCAAATAGAATTACCCTCACCGCAGCTTGAAACTCAAGCTCTTTTTTCTCCCGAACAAAGAAAACTAATTTTTGATGAAATCAAATCTATGCCAGATACGGTTAGCGGAATTGTTAAAGAAACAGTGAATGGCATCTTCGCCGAGCTGGATAAAGGTAAGGAATTTGATAAATTACGGCCTGACTATAGATTCATCCTTGAAAAACTAGATGAAACGGCAAAGGCCCGCGCAACAGAAGCTATGCCTCAACCCTCCTCTGCTCCTACCCCAGCCGAACCAAAGCCTACCATAGAAAAACCTCTGTCTCAAAAAGCTCAAGAGGTTGAAGATTTATCACCTAAACCATCAACCGAACCTGAACCAAATAAACGTTTTTTATTAATAAAGATGGCGCGGGGAATACAACAACAAGCTCAAGATTGGAAAAATTCTTTAATTTCCACTGAACAATTAGTCCTCCCAGAAAATGAGCAAATTTTAAATATGGCCGAAACAGTCGCCAGTCAAATGATTGATGAAAAAAGTTTTAATGAACTTTTTCCTGTTTATATAATTTTAAAAGCATATTATCTCTCTCGTCTGAAAACGGAGGAATATCCAACTTTTCCATTGCCTGACATTTTAGCAGAGTCGGAATCAATAAACACATTTATGACATTTGATAACGCTCAAATAGAACAAGAACTTACAAAAACCATAAGCGAAATAGAGGAGAAAAAAAGATGGGCTTTTGTACATCAAGAAATTAATAAATTAATTGAGAAAAATGAAGAAGAAAAAACTCCAGATCAATTAACAGATGAAGAACTATATGGAATTTGGGATATATATGTATCATATATTAAAAACCCATATTTATTAGAAAAATATGAAGATGCATTTCCTATTTTATTTGAAATTGAGAGACGGCGGCTTCTTACATCTTTAAAAACATTAGGAAAAGAGTCTCTATCTCCGCCATCAGAAATCCCTATCCAAACAGCGGCTGGAAAAGGCTTGCCAATATTTAGAAGAGATTCAATACTTTTAAAAATTTTAGCTAACAAGTCATCCTATCAAGATAAATTTAAATCTGAATATTACTATCCAACCGATCTTCAAGAGTTGGAACTTGATTTAATAAGAGAAGAGGTTGCCGGTGAAGCACAAGGAAAAGAATTACCTCATGGCACTCAACTGCATTTTGCCGGATACCCGTATCATGAAAATGAATTCCATCCAAGGGGAAAGATCTTCCGCGATCTTTATTATGCAATTCAGCTTCTCGAAAAAACAACTGCTTATAAAAACTCTCTTTTTCGTATAGGTTTATTATTTAACAACCTGCAAACTGCCATTATAAATGAAGATCTGGAAATGACCGGTAAATTTTTGTCTCCTGAAGAACAAGAAAAATATGAAAAGGGTCTTCGTGAGTCAACCCTGCAGGTTCCAATTCCTGAAATGCAAATCGAAACTTCTCAAGGCAAAGCAAAATTTGCAGAAGAAGATAAGGAATTAAAAACTGAACAAGGCTTTGAAAGAGAACTTGCCAAACTTCAAGAAGAGATGTATCAACAAAGCTATGATTTGCTAAAAAAAGGAGAAAAAACAGAAGAGGTAATGGCTTTTATTAAAGCCTCCATGCTTGTGCGGCAAGCATATATTGGATCAACGACTCAAAGAGCAAACGAAGAAGAGCAAAAAGAACCAAATCAATTAATACCTCCAGAAACACCACCGCCTGAAACTAGCAAAACTTTTCTTCAACAAGTTTTGGGCAAGGCTTCATAGCTTTGAACTGCGGTGAACGCGGCAAGTTCTTTCATTTTTTCCGCCGCGAGGGTTAGCTCTTGCCTTTTTGCCTGAACACTCGCCCAATTCAAGACAAAAATCCTTTCTTCTTTTTTGCCAAAACGGGGTTTAAAGCTAATCGTGTCAAAAAGCTCACTATTTCCAAAAATCGCTTCGTTTTCCGGCGTGGCGCAGGCAATAATCGTCAACCCCTCCAAAGGATACGGCCAGTTTTGCCGGGCATCCTGGATTTCCATCATGGCCGACAAAAATTCGTTTTGGATAGGCTCTGATTCTTCCGGATAAAGGCTGGACCAGTTTATTTCATAAACTTCGTGTTGTAGCCCTTCCTCGCTTGCCAAAAATCCTTGCTTTTTAAATTGTTTTGCAAGTTTTTTTACTTCTTGCTTCCCTGCTTTTTGAAATTCAAATTGGTGGCCGTTGCGGCGATAGCAAAAAAAATTGGGGAAACCTTCGCTTGACGAAAATGGTAAAAAATTTGGCGAGGCTATTTGCTCAGTTTTTAAGGAATCTGTAGAAACCCAAGCTTCATTCCAAGAAAACCATTTGTTTTGGCGGCTCGTCAAAAGGCAATTAAACGATGTCCTGTTTTCGTCGTTATTTACTATTTTTTGCTCTTCCAACTCTATTCTATTTGTTTTTTGGTCTAATGCATATTCTGAAATCAGGCTCACCGCATGCACGGCCAAATAATTAATGACTGCCCGCGCGCCAGCCTCTTCCCAGGAAATAACATGCGCATCAACCCCCGGCAAAACTCCCGCCGCCGCCGCGCCAAGCTCCAGAAGCGTCAGCTGAGACGAGGCTAAAAATCGTAGATATTGAGGCATCTTTCGGGGAGAAAAAGACAAAATTGCGGGGAAAGCAGCTTTTAGAGCCGTAAGCGCCACCCGCGAAAACCCCCGGGCTTCCCAATCATAAGCTTTAGGGTTTGAAAAAACTATTGCGCTTTCAACTAACATAGGTTTTTTATTATAGAACATTTTGACAGTATTTGTATCAGTAAAATACTGATAGACCTGATAATAGCAACTGAGGATAAAACGAAGAGCTAAAAGAAATTAAAGATTACTCAACAAGACGAGCCGCATTGGCAATATTAATCTCTGTCCCCGGCGGAAAATAATGACTAACTGCTAAAACTTGTTCAGCGGTTGGATTTTCCTTATCGAAAGGTAAGCCGTGGCTTGCAGCAATTTTTGCAAGTTCGGGATTATCTTTTCCAACTTGGGCATAAGCATCCATATCATCCCATTGATAAGCGTAAGGAAGACCATTGGCTTCGCGATATGCATTCATTCCGTGCCCAAGTGTTGGAAGTCCAAATTCCCCCCCAACAACAACTATTCCTGCCTTAATTTTTTGTTGAACCATTTCCTGCTGATCATTTGGTAAGTTTTTTAAGTTATCATAAAATTCTCGTATTTCGTTCTCCATTTTTTGTTGCATTTCTTGAGCTTTCCCTACTACGCCTGACACTGTTTTTTCCATTTCGCCTTTTATTCCAGTTTGTGAAACAGGGTTCAAAACAACTGGTTGTCCTCCTTGTGGCACTGACCGTTGTGGACCCCAAACGGGAATAGATTGCTGTTGCCATTCTGTTGATGTTGTTTCCGTTGGAGGATTTTTTTGGCCTAATAAAGAAAGTGCTTGTTCTTTTGCCTTTTGGAAATCAACTTGGCTAATTTGGTTAATCAAAAGTGAACCTACTCCTAAAATGGCAATAATAATTATTGCTGTTTGCAAAGATAATTTATTTTTAATTTGTTCAATTTTTCCTCTTAAAGTTAATTTAGAATCTTCTTGGATTTCTTCTGCCTTTTCTTTTCCTTTATCAGGAATTTCCTGCGCTGCCGAAAAATCAGGAATTCCAATTATTTGATACAGATTTTTTTTCTCAATAAGAAGAGTTTTCTCTTTTTCACTAAGAGTTCCTTCTTCAAGTTTTGTAAGAAGAAGTAAAATCGTATCTGTATCTGTTGTTCCAAAAGCGGCTCTTTCAATTTTATATTTTCTCTCAAGATATTGAACCCATCGCCCAGGTGCTCCATCTATAAAAAATTTATATTTTTTATCCAGTTTTAAAAGCTCTGCAATTTCATCATCTGTTAAATTTTTTGGTTCAGCGATGGTTTTTTTAAATAATTCTTCATTATTTTTTAATTTTTCCCTAAGGTCTTTTATTAATTCTCTGCTTTTTTTATTATTGGCTTTTACTGTTTCAGTATCTAATCCAACAACTCTGGCTAAAATCTCATCTCTGCCTTGCTGATCTTCTTCTTTGGTTGCTCCAATCGCATGGCTTAAAGTTAAAGACAACCAATAAGCAACAACCGCAGGAGCTTCTGCTAAATCAATTTTTCCGTCCTTAGCAAATATTTTCACGCGCTCAAACGTTTCATCCCACATTTGCCTGTCATCCCTTCCAGAAATTTTCATTGCCTCTGCGACATATCTGTCAATATCAGTTAAAAACACATCGCGTTCAAACTGGGCGATAATTTCTTGAGTTAAAATCTTGTTGTCAATAAGGACATTTATCAAATCTTTCCCTTTTTCGCTACGTGACAAATTGACAACTCTTGCCTTTCCATATAAATCGCCGGAAGAAAATGCGCCTCTTAACCTTTTAATCCAAGTGTCGCTTTCACCTGCTTGCTTTAAAAGATCAACTAACGTTTTTTTATTAGCTTCAACACTTATGAACTCGTCTAATTCTGTCCAGGCGGCGCTTATTTCGGCTTCTGTTGGTGGAGGAAGTTTTTGGCTTTCTCCGGGTCCGGGCAACGGGGCGGCTTCCTTTTTCATGAATACTGGAATAAAAACTTCTGTTGTTTCCTTCTTCTTTAATCCTTTAAAAGTATCCGGCTTTAGACCATGAACCGCAAGCGCTCCCAAAAATTTTTCATCTTTTTTCAATTCTTCAGGCAAGCTTTCCCACCACTGGGCTGTTTTTTCGCCTGCTCCTTCATTTCCTCTTAAGGCCAGAATCAAGTCCTCAACTCTTTCTTTAATTTTTTCCAAATCATCACTAGATACTAACCTTCCTAAACTAACAGCAAGCGCGCTTATTATGCTAGCTTTTTCCCTCTCCACCCTTTCCGCAATCTCTTTTAGTCTTGCTTTCTCTGCAATTATTGTTGTTTCATCTTTTGACTCCGGCCGTCCCGCCCCTCCAAAACCCTCTTTTGGTACCGAGTCTTCTTTTTCTTCCACCGAAATGGTTTTTTCAATTTTCTTTAATAGTCTTTCCGCGGTCTGATCAGGAGTTTCTTCTTGTTCAATTTGAGCAAGAAGTCTTGTTGCAACTTCTTCTGGAAATTGTTCTTCAATTTTTTTTAAAAGTCTTGAGGTATCAATCTCAGCAAGCAGTCTTTCCGCGGTCTGATCAGGAGTTTCTTCTTGTTCAATTTGAGCAAGAAGTCTTGTTGCAACTCCATCCGAACTTTCTCCTTCAATCTGGGTAAGGAGTTTGTCAGCAACTAAATCTGGCGCTTGCGGTTCTTTTGACATCATTTATAAATTTAATTCTTTTTAAAACCATCATTAAATCAAAGAATTTTATTATGATTGTTCCTTTCGCCACGCGCTTAAAAGTTGTTGCGCTAATTCAGGAGTTAATTTGTCTCCTTTTCTTTTTTTTGCGGCGGCTAATACGAGAATAAAACCATCTTCTCCTTTTTCAAGTTTAAGTCTAAGATTTTCCGCTAAATTTTCTCTTCCTGCTTCTCCCCCCGCCAAAGTTGTTCTTCCTTGAGGTTCTAGTTCACCCGGAGGAGAACCTCGGCGGACAGGTTTTATTGCTTCTGACCGTCTTGTAACTCCACTTGATCTATAGCTTGTTTGTCGACCGGTTCTGGAAACTGTACCTTGTTCCTCTTCCAGTTTTTGAATTCTACCTCCAGTTAATTCTTCCAAAATAGTAGAGTTTGCTTTCATAAGTTCAATTTCTGCCGAAGAAAATCCTTGCTTTTCCAGCTCTTCCACACTGCTACCAAAAATAAAAGTTTTAATTAAATTTTCATTGTACCCTTCTCCCCATGAAAAAACTTGTCCCGCAGCATCAAAAATTTCTTCAACTTTTCTTCTGCCTATATTTAGCCTTTTTGTTTCTTGGGGATTTAATGTTTCGCCTTTTTTTTCTTTTGCTAAAAGTTCTTTATATTCAGATAGCTCCAACACTGTCTCGAGAGCAACATTTGGGTCAGTTGACAAATCCTGCATACCTTTTTCCAACATTATTAAAGTTTGTAATAAAACCGGAGCTTGTCCTGCTTCCAATACTAAATCAATTTCATTGTCAGTTTTTTGTCTTTCTTCGTCGTTTAAACTAGCAATGTTTCCCTTTCTTTGATCTAATAGCGAAGCAATGTTTCCTATTTTTTCAAAATCAGTTTTTTCCCATTCTTGAGTTAGCTGGGCAACTTCGCTTCTTACGGTTAATCCAGTGATTTCTTTTCCTCCTCCGAGAATATCTTCTTGAAGTTTTACATATTCTTTTATTTCTACTTCTTCAATATCTTGATATTCTCCTCTTTTTAATAATCTTGATATTTCACGAGGATCGCTTGTTTTTTCAATCTGTTGTCCTATTTGATAATCGTTTCCCATTGTGGTTCTTTTTAGATTTGCAACAGCTTTGGCAACAGCAGTTTCGCCTCTTTCTTCTTCTAACTCTTCAACTTCTTCTCTAATTGCTTTTTGCACTTCTCCTTTTTTGATTCTCCCAACTAGGTTAATTGCAGTTTTAGCGATTTCTGCTGGTTTTTGTTCAAAATTTAATCTCCAGACTCGTGTTTCTTGACCCTCAGTTTCTATTCCAATTTTTCTATCCTTTATAGCTCCTGACGAGACTATAGCTGGCTCTCTGCCCCCTCTTACTCCTGGTGCCACTCTAATTTCAACACTTTTTAATTCTCCAGTTGCCATTTTAAAATAATCTTAAAAAACTGCTTTTTAATTTTTCAAAAACATTTCTTGAAAAAAATTAAATAATAAAGTCAGTTTTTTTTGATCTTATATATATTATTTTATTTTATAAAAAAATATCATCAAAGATTATGTTTTAAGTTCATTGCCTTTTTGAGCAAAAAAATCTCCTAAGTTGTTAAACTGTTCATAAACTTTTGGCGGATCAGCTTTTTTATTTTCTTTAATCACTCTTCCATCCAAATCAACGTAATAAGTTATGTCGGGGCTAGTAGTTGGAAAGCGAGCGTGCCAGCGCACAGTTGTTTTTGGCGTTGGCCAACGGACTATTCCCCACGCTTTTTTTTCTAAGAAAAATCTTTTTTCTCCGGCAGAAACACCCACAAGTTCGTGACCTCCTTCAGAAAATTCCCTTTCAGGACTAAAATCTCTTCTTTGAATTTCATCCAGAACTTTTGCTCTCAAACTAACAAATTGTCTTTTTAGTTCAGGTGTGTTTTCTGAACTATAATCAGGGAGTTCAATTTCTGTTTTTCCAATTGTTCGTTGTACAACCGGTATCCTCTCTCCAACAGCATAAACTGCTTTTTGAGCCAATTTTGCTTGTCTTGTCATTGGCACTCCCTGAACTTTTCCTTCAGCAACAGCACTTATAGCACTAATTTCTATAGGTGTCGCAACCTCCAAATTATCAATATCAAGAGCTATCATTGGATACCATTCGTTTTTATAAGTTTCACCAGTTTTAATTTGAAACCTTGTTAAGAATTCCTGGGCTTTACCAATTTTTTCTTGAACTAGCATCCAGTGAAAACCACTGTCATCTTTTGATAAATCTGTTAAGAAAAGCCCTGTAAAAACAGGTAGAGCATCTTGTGCCTGACAAGGGCAAACAGCAATTCCTTCCGTTTCTTCATCTTCAACAAAATTGATAAAGCCAACTGAACCATCTTTTTCCTGTCTTAAACCATAAGTCCAAACCCCTCCCCTTTCATCAATTAAAAGCTGGCCGCGGCGGTTTAAATCAAGTTTTTTATCAACCTCTGTAGTTGCTGAATTAACGCTTCGTGCAATTATTTTTAATTTATCCTTTTTTCCTTCTCCCAGTCGCCAAACTGAAATTTCTTCTGTCTGTTCTGTTCCTTGTTCGTTTCTCAGTAAGGCAAAAAAACTCTTAAATTGAGCATAGAGACCTTCACCGCGTTCTATCTGTTGAAGAATATCTTTGGCTCTTTCTTTTCTTTTTTCTATTTGATATTCATAAGTTTTTTTTAGTTTTTGCTGCATTCTACCGGCTTTATCAATATATTTTTCCCTATAATCTACGGCAGCTTCATAACTTAAAGGCTCCACAACAACCCGAAAGGCAGTAAATTCACCAATTTGTTCTCCTTTTTCATTAAACTTCGGTGTTTTCATCAACTCAACCTCATCTTCCTTGTGGTCTTCCACATTGGCCACACTGAATTCTTCATCTTTTTCACTTTGAGGCTGAAATCTTTTCGCGACTAAAGGCAACCATTCAGTGTTTCCCTGACTTTTGCGCCAAAATTCACCGTCATTAGTAATTCCAATTAAACCATTATCTTGAGTTTCGGCAGCGGCGCAAATTTTGACCAGTTCGCTTTTGGCATCAAGGCGAACAAAAAGATGTCCCTGTTCCACAAAACCATATTGAGAATACGCTGCCTCAATTGCTTTTTCATTTCTTTGATAATCTTCAATTTCGCCAGCATGCTCCAGCGACCATTGAGCTTTTTCCAAACTTAAACCTTCAAGATCAAGCTGACCGTCAAAATAATCAATTTGACTTTTTGAGAGCTCGACCCTTCCAGATTTGTCATTAAACGCTGAAAGCAAAGCCGCAACTCTGAGCCTTTTAAATATTTCTTGCTGGTTAACAGGTTTTCCACTTTGAAGCTCGACGTTAATCGCAGAAACACTATATCTTTCTAAAGCTTTTAATAAAACTGCCTGCGGGTTTGAAAAATCGTGCACGCGATCGCCAATTTGCGCTTGTAATTTTAAATGATGTTCAGAATACAAACCTCGTTCGTCAATCAAATGGCGGCGAAGAACAGAAAGGCAATAAAGAATGTCGCCAAGTTTTATTTCTGCTTTTTCCCCGGCTTTTTCAAAATCATTGCTAATTAATTCAACTCCTCTTTGGTGAAGAAGATCGGGATCAACTGTTGTTGAAGAACCCACTTCTCGCGGTGTAACTTTTGGCAAAGCTGTTTCAAGCATTGTTAAAGCACCCCCTTGACCTGTTCGCGGATCACCAAAAAGAGTCACAAAAGCATAACTCATTTCACCTTCTATATTTTGAAGATTTTTTTGAAAACTCTCTGGACTAACCGAAAACTCTATCTTTTCTCTTTCGCCTGACATAAAAAATTCTTCCAAAAATCCTTTTTTCCAAAAGTTTTTTGGGGATAAAAATTTTTTTAATTTTTTCTATTTTTTCCTTCTTTAATTACTAAAAAATAAAATGCGATAATCCAACTTAGAACAGCTCCGGCAAAAGCAATATATGCATATTCCGGCTTCATTTTTTATTTTTCCTTGCCGATTTGATTTGGAAATAAAAAAACATACCAAACCAAATCGTGGCAATTGTGGCTATTGAGTAAAATAATAACGCTTCATTAAAAGTAATCATGTGTTTTTAATTTTATTTTTCCTTGGCAAAAAAGGCTAATTGTAAAAATGCAAAAGTGTTAATAAAACCTAATCCGTAAAAGAAAATTAATTCTTCTGCTGTTTTTGGCCTGATAAAAAACGGCGTGATGACGCCAGCTGTAAACCAAGCAACGGCTGTGTTGGTGAAAAAATCAGCTATACCCGTTTTACTGTAATTTGCAACTTTTTCGTGAGAAAAATGTTATAAATTCAGTCTAAACGGAGTTATACTCATTGCATTTTCAAGTGCAATGGGTATAGAACTGAATTAGCCGCTATGTTAAGTTTCATTTTCAATTA
This sequence comes from Patescibacteria group bacterium, assembly GCA_041742375.1. GTDB lineage: Bacteria > Patescibacteriota > Microgenomatia > JBGSIU01 > JBGSIU01 > JBGSIU01. The sequence goes on along the minus strand of JBGSIU010000040.1, from coordinate 13,898 downwards.
TAACGCAAATTTTTCCATTTTTCACTTGAAACCTAGTATCAGTTTATGCAATTTCACTCGTGCTTGTCAAGAGGGGAAAAAAATTATTTAATAGATATTTCCGCGAAAGTCAATTTCGTGGATGTAAATTATTTTTAATGAGATATCAAGAAAATAAATTGCTCTAATGCCACCTATTCGCAAACGGTATGTTTTTCCGCTGTTTGTTATTTTTTTTACATTTAATCCTTGCTCAAATGGGTTTTTTGCCAAAAGTTCAAGTTTTTCCACAACACGATTGGCATCTTTAAAGCTAATTTTATCAATAAATTTTTCCGCTTTCGGTTGGTATAAAATTTTATACATTTTATATTATTGATTCAGATTGTTTTCGCTTTTTTAATTTATCCCTGATTTTTTCATGCGAAATCCAGTCAATTTTGGAAAAATCCTGTTTTTCATATTCAGCTGCTTTTAAGCCCAACTCGTAGTCTTCAAGCTCGTCTTTCAAGCGGACATATTCTTCAACCGAGATAATAATTGCCTTGGGAGTAGAGCGGTGAAAGATATACATTGGCTCCTCCTGAGCTCGTTTTAAAAGCTCATCAGGCCGAAGGCGCATGTCAGAAACTGTCATCACGTTATTTTGAGTATATATATTCATATAACATTATTATAATATTTTTATGACATTTTTGTCAAGACCCGACCTACCCGGAAAAAATCAACCATAAATTCTATATTTTCCAGAGTGAGTTCCTATCGTGTAAATTATAATCGTCTTGTTTTTTTCAAAATCCCAGGCAATCCTCATGTCAGGCGCCACCCATGAACACCACATGTCTCCAAGACTTCGTGTGCCGGCTCGATGCGTTTTCAAAGAAGGATAAAAAGGACTTTCTGCTAGAATTTTAATTGCTTTTCTAATTTCTTCTTGAAGTTTTTTATTATTCTTTGTCAGCTTTGCATAACGATGATTAAATTCATTAACGAAAAAAATCTCATACATATAATTAATCGAGGGGACTACGTTAGGCTGTCAAAATGTTTATCTAAATCCTTGCTGTTTTTTGCTAAAAAACCTTGTTTATTTTTATAATCCTCAATTCCTCGTGCCACACTTTCCTCTTCCTCTTTACCCAAAAACTCAGTTTTTTCCACCTGTGACTTAACATCGTTGGCAATTAAAAATTTCACATAATCGGAAAATGAAAAACCAAACATTTTGGCCTTTAAAAGCGCGTTATCATATAGGCGCGGGGAGAAATTAATTAGTTTCTGGATTCTCTTTTGCGCCTGGGGCAAAAAATTGTCATCTTGAATATTTGTGGAGGTTTGCGACTGTGTATTTTGCATATTTTTATCAAAAAACTATCAATATGTATAATAATATCATATCTTTTAGCAAAAATCAACCATACTAATCTTGACAAAAAAATCGCGGTGCTTGTCAAGAGGGGAAAAAACAAAAAAAACAGAGAACAGGGAACACAGAACACAGAAAAAATGTTATCATTAATTTATGATCACATCTTAATAATAAGATTATTCTATAATTTTGATTTTTGATATTTGATTTTTTATTTGTTTAATTATGCAGCAGCATCCGGTTCCGCAAAACGTCATCAACTTTCAATTTAAGCTTGTCGGTGACATGACCTTAAAGCAGTTTGGCTATCTGGCAGGCGGAGCGGTTGCGGCATTTATCTCTTCAAAACTTCCCTATCCGGCAGTTTTCACCTATGTTTTGGCCGGCCTTTTTGCTTTTTCTGGTTTTGCGCTGGCATTTCTCCCAATTGAAGAGCGGCCTCTTGATTTATGGCTCAAAAATTTTTTCTTTTCTATTTTTTCTCCCACCCAATTTTTTTATCACAAAACCGGCGGCAGTTTAGATTTTTTAGATATTGATTTAACTCGCGCGTCTCAATCGGCCGAAATAATTAATAAAAGTTTAAAAAAGGATAAATATCAAGACTACATTAAAACTTTGCCGGGAAGCCTCAAAAGCCCTATCGATTTATTGGAAAAGCATTATGTCCGCTCTCTTGATTTTGCCGCGCCCGCCGTTTTGCCCATCACCCAAACTGCTATCCAGCCAACCCCCTTAACTCCTCCCCTGTCTGACACGTCAGTAATCCACGACTTTCAAAAAGCCGCCACCTTGTCTTTGGCTTCAATCGCCACACCCTCCAGGCCATTTGAAAACATTAAAGTTCGGCCATTAACTCAAGAAGTTGGCCAAGAAACGCAATTTCAAGAAATCAAACTTGGCTCTCTCGCCGCCGGAACTACAAAAATCATAGGCGCAAAAGAAAAATATGTTGCTCCAAAAAGAGAGATTCCCGAGGTGCAAAAAACCAGTTTTGACTATCTTAAAAATTCGCCTATCAGCATGGATGCCGCGCAAAAAGAAGCCGCAGAAAGACAAAAAATGATTCTCAAAAAACAAGAATTTGCGGAAAAACTGGCTGAAATTGAAAGAAAGAAAAAAATTCTGCAGGATGCGGCCGCCGCGCCTTCCGAAACCGCCGCCATCCCTCCCAAACAAACAGTCTCGGCAGAAGAATTAAAAACCACGTCTCAAACACCTCAAACTCCAAAAACTGCAAATATTGTTTGTGGAGTTGTGCTTGATTCTTCTGAAAAACCAATTCGGGGGGCAATCGTGGAAATCAAAAATGAAAAAAATGTCACCGCCCGCACGTTAAAAACAAATTCTATCGGCCAATTCACCATCGCCACCCCTCTTGGAAACGGCAGTTATGCCATATTTATTGAAAAAGAAGGCTATGCCTTTGACACCACGCGCATTATCTTAGATAATAAAATCATACAACCGATTGTTGTTAAATGTAAATAATAATTTAAAATTTTTAATTTCAAATTTCAAAATAATATCAAATTTCAAATTTCTAAAAGGACAAAATAAATAATTTTAGAAATTAAGTAATTAAAAATTATTTAAAAATTAAAAATTAAAAATTAAAAATTATTGAGCGGTGGCTCAATTCGTTCTACCACTCAATCCCATCTTGACATCGAAGATATTCGAGATGATCTTGTGATTTTAAAAGACGGTTCGGCGGCCTTAGTCCTTCAAACGACGGCGGTTAATTTCGGACTTCTTTCCGAAAAAGAACAAGATGCCATGATCTATGCCTATGGCGGCCTCCTTAACTCATTAACTTTTCCAATTCAAATCATGATTATCAGCGCCCAAAAAGACATCTCGGCATATTTAAAACTCTTGAAAAACGAAGAGGAAAAAGCCGGGAAAGTTGAGCTAAGAGATCAAATTTCCAAATATAGGCGCTTTGTGGAAAAAATAGTTTCGGAAAATAAAGTTTTGGATAAAAAATTTTATATCGTTCTTCCCTTTTCAAGCTTGGAACTGGGCATGAAATCTGCCGGTTCATCTCTTTTTGGCCAAAGAAAACTGCAGCTGCCGATAAACTTTATTTTGGAAAAAGCAAAAAATTCGCTCTATCCAAAGCGCGACCATATCACCCGCCAACTCGCGAGAATCGGATTAAAATGCGAACAGCTCAAAACTCAAAAACTAATTGAACTTTTTTACAACTTATATAACCCTGAGGCAATTGGAACCCATACGCTTGTTGACACAAAAGAATACACAACGCCGCTTGTGGAAACGAAGACGGTGAAAATAGTAAAATCTTAATAATTTGAAATTTGAAATTTGAAATTTGAAAATTAAAAATTTCAAATTAAAAATTAAGCGATTGTTTAACCCGTTCGCGAGAAAAAAAACATTAACCACTGCCCCGCCCCCAACTCAACAGCAAAAACTTCTTGAGGGTATGGTCTCTGTGCAGGACATAATCGCTCCTCCTGCAATTGAAATTGATTTTTCCCATATTAAAATCGGCCCAACTTATTACCGCTCCCTTTTTGTTGCCGGTTATCCGCGTTTCGTAAACGCCAATTGGCTTTATCCTTTAATTTCTTTTGACCACTCGGTATTTATTTCCATGTTTATATATCCTGTTGAATCAAAAGAAATTTTGGATAATTTGCGCCGGAAAATTGCGGAAATGGAAGCCACAATCCAATCAGACGTTAAACGCGGCCGAGTGATTGATCCGACAGTCCAAGTGGCGCTTGATGATGCCATGGCTCTTCAGTCGCAGCTTGCCAAAGGCGCGGAAAGATTTTTTCAATTCGGGCTTTACGTGACGATTCCTGAGGAAGATCTTGACAAATTAAACACTGTGACAAAACAAGTAATTTCAACACTGGGATCACTGCTTATCATCAGCAAACCCACATCTTTGCAAATGGAAGATGGATTTAAGACCACGCTTCCGGCCGGGCTTGACAAGCTTGGCATCACGCGAAACATGGACACAACATCTCTTGCCACCACTTTTCCTTTCACATCAAGCGAACTCACCGCCAATGAGGGAATCATGTATGGCGTCAACCAGCATAATGGGTCGCTTGTGATTTTTGACCGTTTTAAAATGGAAAATGCTAACTCGGTTGTTCTTGGAAAATCAGGGAGCGGCAAATCATATCTGGTGAAACTGGAAGCGGTTCGCTCACTCATGTTTGGCGCTGAAGTGATTATTATTGATCCTGAGGCTGAATATCGTGCGCTCGCCCAAGCTGTGGGCGGCGAATATGTTGATTTTTCATTTAATTCCGGCATTAAAATTAATCCTTTTGATTTATCAACAGTTTATGAAGAAGGAGAAAACGAACTGGGGCTTAAAATCATGTCTCTCCACACTCTTCTCCGGTTGATTCTCGGCGACTTAAGCGCGACTGAAGATGCCATCCTTGACCGCGCTCTTGTTTTAACTTATAAACAAAAAGGCATCACTCAAGACCCTGCAAGCCAAAAAAACGAACCTCCTTTAATGGAAGATTTATATAAAACCCTGCTTGGCATGGAGCAAAACGAATCAAAACTTTTGGCCGACCGGCTCGAAAAATTTATTAAAGGATCAATGAGCGGAATTTTTGACCAGCGAAGCAATTTAAATATTCAAAACACTTTTACGGTTTTTTCCATTCGTGATTTGGAAGAAGAACTTCGCCCGATTGCCATGTATTTAATTTTGGATTTTATTTGGACCCGCATTAAAAAATCTCTGAAAAAAAGGCTTCTTATTATCGATGAGGCATGGTACCTCATGAAATATCCAGACTCAGCAATTTTTGTGTATGGCATCGCCAAACGCGCCCGTAAATATTATCTTGGCCTAACCACAATCACACAGGACATTGAAGATTTTCTGGCGACTGATTATGGCCGCGCCATCGTCTCCAACTCCAGCATCCAAATTCTTCTTAAACAAGCCGCCTCTTCCATTGGCCGAGTCGCAGAAAATTTTTATCTGTCCGAGGGAGAACAACAGCTTTTACTGTCAATGGAAATCGGCAATGGGTTATTTTTCGCCGGCAATTCCCATGTGGCGGTGAAAGTGGTCGCCTCCGAAGACGAACATAAACTCATTACCACAAACCCCGAGGAGATTTTAAAAGCCTCCCAGCAGTTAACTTGACATAAATATGTTTTTATGTTAATATGTTTTTATGTTAAACAAACCTCTTGTACGCACCACAATTGAAATTGAACCTTACCTGCTTTATCATGCCAAACTTAAAGCGCTTGAAGAAAATAAAACCCTGCGCGATGTTTTTACTGAAAGCTTGAAAAAATATTGTTTTGGAAAAATAAATGTACAAGGCTCCCCTAAAAAAAATCCTCAAGTTAAAATAGGGGGCTACAATTTGGGCGGCATTAAGGGAAATTTAAACCGTAAAAATATTTATGCAGACCTCAAACAACTTAATTCTCTTTGACACTAATATTATAATTTATAATCAAGACGCCTCTTGTAAACAGTTTGAAAAATCCGCCGCTTGGCACCAAAAAGTTATAAATGGTGAAATTAAGGGCGTGATTGCTTCACAAAATTTTGTTGAATTTATTTCTGTTATCACAAATCCAAAGAAAATTGTAAAACCATTGTCTCAAGAAAAGGCATCTTTAGAAATTGAAAAATATTTTTCCTGCCAAGCTTTTAAACATATTTACCCAACTGAAAAAACTTTTTCAATTTTTTTAAATTTATCTAAAAAATATCAGATTAAAAATTCGTTGCAGTTTTTTGATTTATATCTCGTCTCAACTATCTTGAGCTGGGGAATTAAAAAAATTCTCACTTTTAACACTGAGGATTTTAAAAAACTTGAAGAGATTGAAATTGTGAAACCGTAAAAACATTTTTCTTTTCTTCTTTTTGCGCAAAAAACCTAAGTGGGGTAAAATAAAAATCAATGACCGATCCGCGGCTTGCAAATTTTCTTACAATCATCAAATTTTTTAAAGAAAACCCTGTTGAACAAGAAATTTGTGGTACCAAAAAAAAAGATGCTCTTTATCTTGTTCAATCTCATTTAAGAGAATTGGGGACGAGAAACCCTAATGGTGAATTTCAAGATCTTGCAAATATCGATCTTGTATCCAATCTTAATTTCACAGTTAAAACTGGAGAACAGTTTAAAAAAACTTTCGATGACTATATAAAAGCGCTTGGTCGGGCTGAAAGAGCGCTTAATGACGAACAAGGACTTATCAACTCAAAACAACCAAGTGATAAAACCACTGTTGTCTCTCTTCCAGGAAATATTCCCACTAATCTCCATGAGATTGTTGCTAATTTTGAATCAGATCTGCAACAAGCTGCCGCCGCCCATCCAAACCCCGATAAACAGTGGTGGAATATGGTTTCTAACCGCCATTTTATCTGGCGCCGAAGATGGGAAGATGAAGATTTTGACCCTCAAAATAAAAACTCAAAAACAAAAGGGGAAATTTTATCAGATCAACTTGAAATTGCTCGTGTTCAAGAAGCTCAACAAAGAAAAAATCAATATCTCTCTGACAATCTTCGCTCGCAAAAAATTCGACTTACTGAATCTATTATCGATTCTTTTAAAAAGGCGGCGGCAGAAACACAAACTGTCTATATTGATAAAGAAGATGTTCATAAAATTTTTACTGATATCATTGATTTTGAACAAGAAGAGGAGGAAACACTTTGGCGCGAACAAACCCTTATGCTTGGCGACTCTTCTAACCGTCATGGATTTACTCAAGAAGAAAGAGAAAAAAGAGTTAAAAAAACCTATCAAGAAAAACTTCAGGAAAAAATTGCTGAACACCTTAAACATAGCACAGATTTTATATCAGAAGACCAAATTAAGACTGAAGCAAGCGATCTTTCTCGGGAAATGGTTGAGAATCTTGATTCTAAATCCTTGGTTAATGTGTCTTTTGTTAAACATATTCAGAATATTGCCGCACTTGACCCAAAACAACGCCGAGAAGAACTTTATGGTTTAATGTTTGGTCGAATGCTTGGCGAAGCAGAAATGGCTTGTCAGCATGTGACTCACCGCGAGAAAGAAAAACTTATCGGCGAAGCGGTTTTTGAAGCTTATGAAGACCTGCGGTTTCATAAAAAATTTGAAGAATTAACTCGTGAAACGATTAATCAAACAATTGAAAAAAGGCTTCGACAAAAATTTGGCAGAAGAAGAATTCAGCCACTATTTCGCCGCCGCCAAGAAATTACCTCTGAAATTGTTTTTAATCCCGCACTTGATCTTTCTGTGGAAATCTCCACCTTGTCTTCGGACAACACACAAGAAGTGCTTGATCAAACCGCAGGCCAATATGGAGGAAAATATCAAATCCCAATCCCAGGTCTTGTTTTTCTTGATCATTTGTCGCGAACAGAAATTGTGGGAAACGCCGAACTTTATCAATCTTTAAAAAAAACCAACAATCTTAACGATGCAATCGCTTTATTTAAAAAAACCTACGCGCAAAAAAACCCAGAAGTAATAAGTAATTACCAGAAGGAAATTGTTTTTTTTCAACAACAAATACAACTAGATCCAAATAAAAAAAGCGAGTACGAAGAAGCAATTAGACAACGAGAACTCTGGATTAATAACCCCTCTAAAATGCCCGATCAGTTTTTATTTAATGTTTTTCACCTTCAACATATCGGGAAAAGCTTAACTCCTGAAGAAGAAAGTCTTTTTAGACTATATCTACAAAACTATCAAAAAATTTCCAAAAGCAAATTGGGCTGGCTTGTTCACAAATCCGCTTATTGGCACTCTCTTCAAGAAACTAATCTTCCAAGTAAAGGTTTAGGAAAAATATTGGGACCATTTGGTCAAGTGTTTCGCTTACCAAACATGCAGCTTTGGGCATATTCAAAAGCCTTCCTTTCAAACTCGTTTAGCGATCCAAGTATCGCTCCATATGCTTTAGCTTTTTTCGTAAAACAATATATCACAGGCTCTGTTTCTTTCTATATTAAATCTCAATTTTGCGCCCTGATTGAAAGAGGATTTTCTGGTTTAAGAAATAGAGTTTTTAATAGGTTTGGAAGAAATACTATTGGGTCAAAAATTGCAGAAAAAGGGTTAGATTTTTTTCAAAGCCTTATTTTTATCCGCCACAACGGAGTCTCTATTATCACGATTTTTCATCCTATTCAAGCGGCTGAGGCGGTTTTTGATTTTGTCTGGCGTACCACTGCTCAACATTTAGTCGACAAAACAATCCTTTGGATGGGAAGAGTTTGGGGCACAGAAGCCGTAAATATATTTTTCACAAAAGTGCTTGGGGCAGGAGGTGCAATTTTGGGAATTCCTATTATCGGAACCCTTATTGGCGCAATTTTAACAATAGCGCCATTTATTTGGGATTTTATTATCCCTGATTGGGTAAAAAAAGGAATAAAGCTTATTTTCGCCGGAATTACTCTTGGGCTTTTTTGGATTTTACAATATTTAATTGGTTTTGGAGGAATGATTGGGGGACTTCTTGGATCATTAATTGGACTTGCATTTGGAGGAGGCGGTTTTTTAATTGGGGGAGCAATTGGCACCGTAATTGGTATGGCGGCCGGAAGCGTTTGGTATTTTCTTACCGGCAGCGCTGCTTGGGCGCCCGGCTGGATCGTCTCTCTTTTTCCCGGCTGGGCAGGAATTGGCGGATCAATTAGTAATTTGTTTGGCGGAATTTTAAACGGAATAAGCGGCGCTCTTAGTCCGGGAGTGGCCCTTGCCGCCCCGGCGGTTAATGCCGTCGTCACAGTTTCCTTGGCCGGAATTGGCGGAGTTGTTGTTTACACCGGCTTTGTGGCGATGCCGCTTCTTCAAATGGCACTTTGGACGCCAATTTCCCCCCAAGGGGTTCCCGGCGGAATGGTGGCGGAAAATTTTCAGGTTGAAAAAACCGTGATACCAGTTAATTCTCAATTTTGCCCAAATTTCAACGCTGACCACCACTGTGAAAATGACGTAATTATCCAAAATCAGGCTAAATTTAAATACAGTGTTAAAATCACAATTAAACCAGGTGTTCAAATTTCAAATTTTTTAGTTAAAGACACTATCACCGTCCTCTCTCAGGGCCCAAATCCAATTCCTTCGCCGCCGGTTATTAAAAAGTATGAATTTTTTCCTAAAACCGGCGAGGCAAAAGCAACCGCGGAAGGAATTCTTGAGCTTGAATATGAAATTGACATAAACGGAAAAGATGATAAAGGTGATCCAATTTGCCTAAATTGTCAAAATAGCGTTGTTATGAATTTGGTCACGGTGGAAGCTAACGGAGAAAAAGCCACCAATGGCACATCTTTTTTTATAGGCACACCTCCACCATCAGACTGTCCTCTTGAAAACGGAAGAATTTCTGCTGGTTCTCTTGGTGGAAAACATGAAAACCAACATGGGCTAGATAGCTACTGGAATTATGTCGAAGCGGTTTTAAAAGGAACTCGCTGCAGTTATGCTATTCCATGGATGACTCAAACAAATGGTCCTTCTTTAAGTATTCCAGGCGCCACTTACTGCACGGGGAAATCTCCGCTTGGCACCGACTATGGTTTTGCTGTTGATGTCGCTCCTGTGCCTTTAAAAAATGATACGGTAAGATTTCCATCAGTTGAAGGAGAAACTCTTGATTGGAAATATGAATCTCATGGCCCAAATGGAACAAACTGGGGATACCTTGCCTATTATCATGCTCAGGGAAAAGAATATTATTACCGCATACTGGTTATTCACATAAGAGAATCTGATATTAACACAAAAGGCGGATTGTCTGGAGAATTTTTAGGCACTCTTTGTGATAAAGAAAGAAAAGAATGCAACATGGGAAAACACCTTCATGTTGAATTAACCCGTCAGAAAAACGGCATTACAAAAAGCTTAAGGCCGGAATTTTTATGTGACTATTCCGTTCCTGAAGAAAACCAATAAACAACTTATGTTTTTATTTCTTATTAATATAATTAAAAAAAATCTTTTTCTTTCAATTTTTCTTGGAATAGCTATTCTTTTAACCATTTTTCTTTTTTTCTTTGAAGCTTTTAAAAAAGAGCTTATTCTTACGAATACTATTCCTCTTTCTGGGCAGACTGTTTATGATATAGACAACCGTTCTCCTATTATTTGCTCTTTTTCCGAAGCAGTTGATGAAAAAACGATTAAAATCACAAGCTCTCCTTCTTTAGAATTTAAATTCGAAGTTGACAATTCTTCTTTCCAGATTAAAATATTTCCTATTCCCGCGTGGGAATATAATGAAAATTACAAAATTACTATTGATAAAAACCTTTCCTCTTTGACTGGTGCCCGTTTAAAAAAAGATCTTATTTTTAATTTTTTAATTAAGTTTCCTCCTCTTGAAGAATTGCCTCCACCAGTTGGCCCAGGACATGGTTTTTAGCTTTATTTTTTCTTCACCGGCATGATTAAATGAAGAAATGAAGAATTGTCGGTTTCACGAAAAACGCAGGGTTTTTCCTCTCCTGCGCTTTCAAAAATAATCTCTTTTGAAGACAAGCGCGACAAAATATCGAGAAGATAGCGATAATTAAAATTCACGTCCAGATCTTCTCCTTTTTTTTGAATGTCAATTTCCGATTCGTTTTCGCCAAGATTTGGAGTTTGGGCGGTTATTTTTAATACTGAGTCTTTAATGCTCAGCTTCACAATATTTGACACGTCTTTGGAAAAAACCGATGCCATTTTAACCATTCTTAAAAGATCCGCCCTGTCGAGAGACCCCTGCGTTTGAAAACCAACAGGAATTATTTTTTCATACGGCGGATATTTTCCTTCAATAAGGCGGCTGCCAATTTCAAGAGTCGAGAGTTTAAAAATTACCTGAGACTTATTTTCATTCAGATAAACGCCGATTTCGCGGTCTTCGTGAACTGCTAATTTGCCCAATTCTTCAATAATTTTGACCGGAACATTTAAAACAAAATCCTGTTTTTGCCCGGTTTTTTCAAGAAGAGAAAGGCGGAATCCGTCTGTGGCCACTATTTTAAATTTTTCTTCCTTATTATCAAAATAAACGCCGGTCATTGAGGCGCGAGACACTGTGTCCGAGGAGGCGGCAAACGAAAGCTTTTCCGCTATTTCTTTTAAAACCGCAGGCGGCAGATCCAAAAGTTTTTTTCCGTCTGATGAAGTTAATATTTTCGGATATTCATCAGCCGGCATGGTGTTAATTTTTGCCTTATTTTTTCCGGATTCCAAAACTAAAAGCTCTTCTTCTTTTTTCACATTGATTTTCCCGGCGGGAAGAGCCATGATAAAATCGGTAAAAGTTTTTGCGGAAACTGTCAGTTTTCCTTCTTTTTCGATTTTTGCGCCGATAAAAACCGCAATGCTGTTTTCCATGTCGGTTGCGCAAATTTTCACAATTCCGTGCTCAGCTTCAATTAAAAAATTTCCTAAAATAGGAAGCTGGGCTTTGGGCGAAACAAATTTTATACATTGAGAAATCGCTGTAGCAAGATTTTCTTGAAGAATTTCAAAAAACATTTTTTTCTCCTTTATTTAATTTTTAATTATTAATAAATACTAAATAGTAGTCGTAGTAGTAGGAGACGAGGATAAGTGTATATTAGTTTGGATAAAAACGCAACAACAAGAATGTTCGGGAAAAATATATTGTGGATAAGTCTCAATTAAAAATGTGGATAATTTTGGGGATAACAAAAAAGCCTTTGTTGATAAGTAGATAAGTATTTTTAGTTGTCCTCTTTTTGAAAGTTATCCACCTTCGCCCGCCATAGCTTTAGCGACGGCGGGATTCTTAAACTAAGTGGTGAATTTAGCTTTTATATCGAAGATTTGTTTTTGAAGCCCGTTGTCTTTTTCAACAAGTCTTTCCATTTTCTCCACTCCATGCATAATAGTCGTGTGGTCGCGTCCGCCAAGAAGATTGCCAATCTCAGAAAAAGTCATTCCCGCCTCGGTTTTTAAAAGATACATTAATATTTGGCGCGGCACTACGATGTTTTTAATTCTCCTCTCTCCTTTTAGCGCCGTGGGTTTGATTTGATAATAATCACAAACTGCCCCCGTTATTGTCGCTTGGTCAACCGCTTTTTTCATTAAATCAGGATCGGTTTTTATCCTTAATATGTTTTTAACAGAAGAAACGGAAAGATCGCTTTCCGGGTTTTTCAAAAGATATGTTTTTATTGTGAGAAGCGCTCCTTCAATTTCGCGGGCGCTTTTTATTTCCTCTCCGAGCGCGAGAATTGTTTCTTGGGGGAAAGAGATTCCCCGTCTCTCAGCTTTTATCTTTAAAATTGCACAACGAAGCTCAAAATTTGGAGTGCTGATGTCAACTATCAGCCCGGCCTGGAATCTTGATTTCATGCGGTCTTCAAGTTTTTGTATTTCTTCGGGCGGCCGATCGCTGGTTAAGATAACCTGTCCTCCCGAAGATAAGACTGCGTTAAAAGTGTGAAAGAATTCTTCCTGAATTTGTTCTTTTCCGGCAATAAACTGGACATCATCAAGAAGAAGGCAATCAAGCTGGCGGTATTTTTTTTTAAAATCATTTGTTGATTTGGCGCGGATTGCATCGACGATTTCATTAGTGAATTCTTCGCCGGTGAGATATTTAACTCGCTTTTCGCGGTTCTCTTCCAAAATCTTTCGGCCGACAGCTTGCATTAAATGAGTTTTTCCAACCCCCACGCCACCATAGATAAAAAAAGGATTATATGCTTTTCCGGGTTCCCGCGCCACCGCTTCGGCGGCGGCATAGGCCATTTCATTGGTTGTTGAAACGGCAAAGTTGTCAAAAGTGAAATCCTCCCGCAAGCCCGCGCGGCGGGCATAAATGTTTTCTGAGGTTGGCGCAGAAGAAACAGAAGGCGCGGGAAGGGAAGAAAAAAGATCGGCTTCTTTTTTCTTTTGAGGCGTCGTGTCTTTTTCTTTTGATTCGGAAGAAAAAATAAGGCTAAGGGTGGTTTTGGTTCTTTTTTCAAGCATATTTTTAATAAACATGTAGTAGCGCGATTCAAGATAAGAGATAATCACCGGCGTGGGAGCGGCAATCTCGGCAATATTGTTTTCAATTTTTACAAGCCTCGTGTTTTTAAAAAAACCATTATAAGTGTTTGAAGAAACAGTTAATTGAATTTCGGCCATGGCCGATTGCCAAAGAAGTGAATTATCCACATCCATATAATTTGAAATTTAAAACTTGAAATTTAAAAAATAAGGTAAAAATTAAGATGTTGTGAAGAATATTATATCAATTGTCCACAAAAAGCAAGAGTTTATGGCGGAGAGGGTGGTGTACTACGCTTCGCTACGTAACACCTTAGGAGTTCGACCGTCGGCAAAATCTTTCCTTAAAGTTTTAGCGAAAGATTGCGGTGTTTTTTGATTGATGTTCGAACTTTTTTTGACGAAAATCCGAATTCCGAATTTTAAAATCCAATCGCTCGGGCGGGCAAAAAGGAAGGGGGTTGGGGGGAAGGAATTTTTGCCCGCCCTCGCTTTCCGATTCCAATTTTTTTCCGCCGCCGCCGAATTTCGTATTT
>JBGSIU010000039.1:0-53155 GCA_041742375.1 Patescibacteria group bacterium | reverse complement strand
TTATTTATTTTCTGATATTTATCTTTGCCCGCAAAAATTCAAACTGGATTGAAATAATGAAATTTTTTTGGGTATCAACTCTCGTCTTTTTCGTTTTGAATGCATTTCATTTTGTACCCATGGTGGAAATCTCCTCTCATGTAAACCGCAGTGAACTTTTAAAAACCGATATTTTGCCGCTCTGGAGTTTTAAAAATCTTTTTGCATGCGTTTTTTTCCCGTATAAAAATCTTTTATTAATCGATCAAGAGCAAATGCTTTTTATCGGACCTGTTTTTTTCATTGTCGGCATTTTTGGAATCATAAAAAGCAAATTTGCATACAAAAAGACGTTGATTGTCTCGCTTGTCCTTCTAGCTTTAATTACCGTCAATTTTAAAACCCCATTTTTTGCTTTTTTTCAGCTATTGCCTGTTACCGCTTTTGTTCGTGTGACATCAAGATTTTGGATTCTCGCTTTTTTTATTCTCGCCATCTTTTTTGCATATGGCATTTCGAAAATACAAAGAAAAATATTGGTAATTTTGATTGTGTTTGCGATTGCCGCTGAATATTTTGCCATCGACGCATTAAAACTTGCTTCAAAAAACATTTACGGCGACCAAAAATATTCACCGATTTACGAATATCTGGAAAGCAAATATCCCGGTAAAAAAATTTACACCACTGAGAGTTTCTTAACGCAATATTTCGTTGCCGAATATAATCTGGAACTTGTGGCCGGGTCAAGCGCTTGGCAGGACAATGAATATATTGAAATGTTAAAAAAAGCCGGTGGTTATCCGGATTTTAAAGGACATGCGATTATATACCCGCCGTATCAGGAAAAAGGCGCCCAACCGGTTGCAAAATATCTCTGCCGGATAAAAGGAGAGATTGTGTTGTCCAGATATAAATTAACCGATCTGCAATTTAAATATATGGCAACAGTTGATAAAATTAAAGTGTATGAAAATCCTTGTCTTAAACATTAATCAAAGTAAAGTAAGCCGTGGTTTGGAAAGTTTCCTTGATGGATTAAAAAAAGAAATGGAAAAGAGGGGCGTTGAATTTAAAATCATCGCAGATTCGTCAACGCCCTGCGTTTCTGTCCCGACGAGAATATCCCGTCTTTTACATAAATTTTACCTTGATGCATATTCGCTGCAGGTTTTGATTTTTACTTGTAAATGTTTACGGACAATAAAAAAAGAGAAACCGAGCATTGTGATTCCCGCCAATGGCGGTTGGCAATCGGGGATCATCCGTTTTTTTCGTCGACTTCTAGGTTATAAGATAGTGATTATTGGTGAAGCAGGAATGGGTTACGATGACAGGTTTAATTTAGTGTATGGGAATCCAAATGTATTTGTGGCGCTGACAAAAGAACAGGAAGATTGGGCAAAAAGGATAAATCCTAATATAAAAATTGTTAAAATTCCAAATGGAGTTGACGGTGCTTTTTTTTCCAAAGACGGAGAAAAAATTACGCTTGATTTACAAAGACCAATTTTTCTTTGTGTGGCCGCGTTTGATTCATATAAAAATATTGACAAAACAATTTGTGCAGTAGGTGAGTTGAGTAAAGGCAGTTTGGTTGTTTTGGGAGATGGTGTGGAAAAGACAGGTTTAGAAGAGTTGGGAAAAGAAAAGCTTGGAGAAAGATTCTTGATGCAAAAAGTTAATTATATAGATTTGCCAAAATGGTATCGCGGCTCAAATGTGTTTACTTTGGTTTCGGGAAGACAGGAGGCTTTTGGTAACGTGTATATTGAAGCGATGGCGTGTGGATTGCCGGTGGTGGCCACCGATGATCCAAAGCGTCGAGAAATTGTTGGCGAGGCGGGACTTTTTGTCGATCCCATAAACGTCGAAGAATATAAAACAGTGCTGATAAAAGCATCTATTTTAAATTGGGGCGATAAACCGTGCCTTCAAGCGGAAAAATTTTCCTGGGAAAAAATCGGAGAAAAATATTACCAACTGTTTAAAAATTTAGCCGAGAAAAGATAAGAATAGAAAACTTGGCCAAAGTTGGAGCAGGAGACGGTTAAAAGAAAATTTCAAATGCCACAGAATATCATAAGGAGAAATTTGATACACAAGATATTCAAACACTAAAATTAACAACAAAATTAAGAACCCCCTTATTCGAAACGAATTCAAAGACACGGTTTTTTTAAATTGTAAAAACAAAAATGGGATAAGAATAATAAAGGGATTAATTTTCCAATCTCCAAAAAAGAAAATATTCTTCCCAAAAAATAAAATAATTATTTTGTGTCTCTGAAAATTTGTTAATTTTTGCAGAAGCATGCTTGTAGTTTGTTCTGCAAAAATGTCGTCCGGCGGTGCAAGAAAAAGCTTGAAATATAAAAGTGCCAAGAGAACCGGTAATGCCCCAAAAAAATATGCAATCCTTTCTTTTCTTGTTTTCTTAATAAGAAAAACGATGGAAAATATCAAAAATATCAGCACGCCTTCGTTTTTGGTAAAAGCAAGCAGCGCCGATAGAAATCCCATGATATATATCATTCTTGTATTATTAAAATTATAAAATTTTGCGAGGACAAAAATCAGGAGGAGAATAAGTGAAAGCGGAATGTCGGCAAACTGACTTGCCCCCTGAGTTAAAAAAGCCGAGGTTCCAAGCAGGACGAGCGATGCGGTTAACGCTTTAAATTTATTCGAAAAAAAATCAAGAGAAAAAAACAAGACGAAGGGAGAGGCAATGGTGGAAAATAATGCAATTCCCATCGGGAAAAAAAGAGAATCATTGCCCGTGATGTACCAAAATCTTGAAATGGCAAGTGGTAGAAAAGGAGGATAGTTTGTGTGAGAATATTTGAGCAGATCGGTGAAAGCGTTTCGCCAATTTGCCCCTCCCAAAAATAAAAACCTTGCCCGTAAGTTCCAAATAGTGATGGAATCGCCTTCTCCGTGGGGATGATACAAACAAAAAATGACCAAAAAAATCGAGACGACGAATGCAAGAAAAGAAAAAATAATCACTTGATAATTAGGTTTAAAGAGCGAGACATGGTTCTTTCGTATTTTTCGAAAAATTAAAAAACCGCCGACGATCGAAAACGAAGTTTCGCAATACAAATATAAAATGTTATATCGTCCGAACGTAATTAAGAAAAGAAAATAAGAAAGCGTGGTAATTCCTACGCCAAGCATAAAAGAATAAATGATATTTAAAGGAAGGGGGAAAGATTTGTTTTTTCTTTCGGCAAACGTGAAAACCATATGTCCAATCAGAAAGATATTTAAAATAGCGACGATATTAATGATCATTTTTTGACGATGAAAATTCCATTACTAAACTTTTTGATAAGTCGATAATTATCCGGAAGTTCTTTTTTTTGAAAGTAATCTAAAATGATTAAGCCATTCTTTTTTTTTGTATTTAAAATCAGGGGAACAAGAGAATACTGTGCCAGATAATACCGATAAACTTGTTCTTCTTGGCCGGGAAACCAGTCAAGCTCGTGATCGGTTTGATACCCGATTTCACCTGATTTTGGCAAATATTGCTTTGCTTTTTCAAATCTCTTTTCCAAAATCGAAATTGGACTTGAAGAAATTTTTGGGGGAAAAGGATTTTTCAATGACAGGTCCCAAAGTACGGAATTTGCACCCATTTTAGTAAATGAAAATATGTTTCCGAGAGACAGCAAAATGAGCAAAAACGTTAAAAATTTATTACGCATGATAATATTCTAATTATATTATCTATTATTATCTATCATGAAAGATGTGGTAGCATTAATTAGGCAAATATGAAAATTTCCGTAATTATTCCGTCTTACGATGAGGAAAAATACATCAAACAGTGTCTTGATAGCCTTTTCGTGCAAAATTATCCCAATTTTGAACTGATTGTGGTCGATGATGGTTCAACCGATCAAACCCGACAAATTTTAAATAATTTTTCAAGTCAAGAAAAAATCATTCTTCTCAAACAAAATCATTTGGGTCCGGGACACGCGAGGAACTTAGGCGCCACGTGTGCCGGAGGCGACATTTTAGTTTTTGTTGACGCCGATATGGTTTTCCAAGAAGACTTCTTAAATAATCTTGTTATTCCAATAATCGAAGGCGGGGCAAAGGGTACATTTTCCAAAGAAGAATATGTTGCCAATTGGGAGAACAAAATCGCGCGTTATTGGCAGTATAACCGTGGTATTTTCTCCAACAAAATGATCGGGAAGGAATACGAAAAAACTGCGCCGGTTTTTCGGGCAATCATAAAAACTGAGTTTGACAGAGTGCATGGATTTGATAATATTGGATATACTGACGATTGGACTTTATCAAGAAAACTAGGATATCAATCAATCCCCTGCAAGGGTGCAAAATATTACCACTATAATCCGGGTACGTATTCCGAGATGTGGAAACAAGCGCGTTGGATTGGAAAAAACGAATTTATCTCAGGAAATTTTATTCGGAAACTCAAATCCTTTTTGAAATTTAATTTAATTTCTTCGATAATAAAAGGAGCGGGGATTGCAATCAAAGTGAAAGATATCGAATATGTTGGGTTTCAGATTATATATGATGCGGCAGTCATGATGTCGATATTTGGATCGATGATAGGCAAAAATAAAAACAAGTAATTGTTATGACAATTTTCTTAATCGTCTTATTAGCTTTTATAGTTAGACTTATTGGTATCAATCAATCTCTCTGGCTCGACGAGGCGGCACAGGCCTTGATGAGTCAAAGCAGTGTTCGTGATCTTTGGACACAAAATGCAGACTTTCACCCGCCTCTTTTTCATAGCCTTCTCCATTTCTGGATGAGGATTTCAAACGATGAAGTTTTTATGCGTCTTTTACCGGTTTGCTTTGGAGCTTTAAGCGTCTGGGTGATTTATTCATTTTGTCGGAAAATTTTTGGAGAAAAAATCGCCAGAATTTCCGCATTTCTCCTCGCGATTTCGCCGTTTGCAGTATGGTATTCTCAGGAGTTAAGAAGCTATAGTCTCTTGGTTTTGATCGCGCTTCTTTCGGCAGAAATGTTATATGAAAAAAAATGGGAAAAATACATGATTGTCAACGTGTTGGGTTTTTTCACAAACTATATGTATATATTTGTGATTTTTTCGGAATTTATTTATTTGTTTCTGCGGAAAGACAATGAAGATCTTGCTAAATTTTTCAAATCCCAAATTCTTCTCGTCGTTGCATTTTTATTTTTTATTCCCGAGTTTTTGCTTCAGGTAAAAACGGCTTTTCTTTTGACAATCGCTTTGCCCGAATGGAAAAATCTGTCATCGCCAAATTTCTTGATTGCAATTCCATTAACAATTTTTAAATTCACCGCCGGGAAAATCGCCGTTTCCGGAAATTTTTTAATGATTTTTTACGCGGCCGTCGTGGTTTTAACAACTAGCTATATCTTGCTCAAAAATTATTTAATAAAAAGCAAAGAAACTATATTTTTAACCGTGATGGTGTTTGTTCCTCTTTTTTCCGCTTGGATGGTGTCTTTTTTTGTTCCAATTAATAACCCACCCAGATTAATTTTTATTTTGCCTTTTATATTAATAAGCATGGCTTGGTTTATTGAAAAATTTAAAGATAAACATTTGATATATATTTTTACCATAATATCTTTTTTTGGAATTTTTATGCAAAATTATTTCCCTAAAAATCAGAAAGAGGATTGGCGGGGAGCCGTGGATTTCATCAACAAGAATACAATAAACAAAAAACAAGCACTGGTTGTGTTCGAATTCGGCGGCTCTTTTGCTCCGTGGCAATGGTATGAAAAGAATGGAGTTGATGCGGTCGGGGCCATACCGGCAATGGCAAACGCGGAAGATCTCAGCGTTTATCTTGCGCCAGCACTCATCGGAAAAAAACAAATCTATTTGTTTGAATATTTTGCCGATGTGACAGATTCCAATTGTTTAGTGCGGAAATATCTAGAAGCGAGACGATTTAAAACTACGAATTTTTATGAATTTAATAATTTAGGATTTGTGTATGAAATGCGGCGTGTGGGTTTGCTGTAGGGCGTAAAGATACCACCGTCCATATTTCGGAGTTAATTTTATCGGATCGAATTTGGCTTTGCCATAAATTCTTCCGGTCCATGTGGTTGGGACTTCGGCGGTTTTAAAACCGGCAAAATGAGCCTTCAAAAAAACCTGCATCGAAAAATCGGTTCCCGAATTGCCTTCAAGCGCGGGTAGTATCTTTTTAATGACTTCGCGCCGATACATTTTGTAGGCATTAGAAACATCCCATGTCGGCAACCTGCATAAAATTTTAAGAGAGACGCAGACTAACCACGAAAAAAATCCCTGCGGTTGCGGTGAATTAATTTTGCGGCCGTCTTTCACGTAGCGGCTTGCGCAGACAATGTCATAGCCCTCGTTAATTTTTGCGATCATTTTCGGAATCGTTTCCACTTTGTCGCATAAGTCGCCCATCATTGGAACCACGAGATCAGTATTAAAGTTTTCAAATCCGGTGAGAAGTGCGTTGGCAAAACAGCCCTTTCTTTTGTTGGCAATAATTTTTAGATTATTAACTTTGCGTTTGGCGACAAATTCATTAACAGTTTTTATTGTTTGATCGGTGCAGTGATCGTCGACGATGATGATTTGGAAGTTGTCATAATGCAGATTGGCATAAATTTCGGCAAGCGTATATGTGATTGCTTCTTCTTCGTTGTGGCAGGGGACGAGGATGGTGAGAGATAGGCTCAATTTTAAATTTTAAATTTAAAATTTTAAATTAAATTCTTAATTCTAAATTCTTAATTCTAAATTCATTTTATTAACCCTTTTTCTTTTAATTTTTGCGTTGCAAGAGGCGTGAGATTAACCGCTTTTTCATTTTTTGACCA
The DNA here is from genome assembly GCA_041742375.1 of Patescibacteria group bacterium. Taxonomy (GTDB): domain Bacteria; phylum Patescibacteriota; class Microgenomatia; order JBGSIU01; family JBGSIU01; genus JBGSIU01. Next base: position 46,309 of record JBGSIU010000039.1, on the reverse strand, counting down.
CTCAATGACTTCTTTGATGCCGTTTTCAAACTTTACTTTTGGCTGCCAGTTTAAGACCTTTTTGATTTTAGTCATGTCAGCAAAACAATGGCGGACATCTTTTTTGCGAAAATTGTATGTGATTTTTGCCTCAATATTTTTATCCATAAGTTCGGAAATCATTTCTGCCACATCCATAATTTTCAAAGGATTACCGGTTCCTACATTAAAAAATTGATAATCGGCTTTGTCGGTTGATAAAACTTTATAATTAATTTCAGCAATATCATAAACAGAGATAAAATCTCGCGTTTGATTCCCGTCTTCAAAAATAATCGGAGCCGTATTGTTTTTTAATTGAGAGATGAAAATTGCCGCCACGCCGTTATAGGGATTTGAAATGCTTTGGCGCGGGCCATAGGCGTTAAAATAACGAAACGCCACGGCGGGAATTTCGTAAGTTGAGCAAATATTTAAAACCATGTCTTCCTGATTTTTTTTAGAGATGGCGTAAATACTGTTGGCTTCGGTAAAATCATTTTCATTTATAGGTGTCATTTCAGGGTAGGAATTACACGTGGGACAGTGTGGTTCCCAATCTTTTTTTTCCATTTGGGAATTTGGCCGCAAGCCAGGGCGCACCCGGCCGCATTTTGAACAAATATAAGCGCCTTCGCCATATGAGCTCATGGAAGCGGCAATAACCACTTTTTTAACTTGGTGTTTTTGATTGACAAGATAATCAAGAAGCAGAGAGGTGCCATATGAGTTTGATTTCACATAGTGGGCAATTTCATACATTGATTGCCCCACGCCGACGGCGGCCGCGTAATGGAAAACTGCCGTCACGTCTTTTAAAGCTTTTTCCCAATCCTTCTGGTTTTCAACATCGCCAAACAGAAACTTCGCTTTTTTATTAAAATAATCAGGCAGCTTTCGCTGAGGATGAATTTGTTCAAGTAAATTATCAAGTACAACAACATCGAGTCCTTCTCTTACAAATTTATCGACCAAATGTGATCCAATAAAACCGGCGCCGCCTGTCACAAGAACTTTACTTATCATATTTTTTTATATTTTAGCCAATCGAAAAGTTTTTTAATTCCGATTTTTGTGTTAATTTTTGGTTCCCAATTTAACAGTTTTTTTGATTTGGAAATATCAGAAATATAAATTTTTTGATCTCCGGGCCGCCAATCGGCAAATTTCAAATCAAATTTTTTGCCATTAAGTTTTTCTATTTCGTCAACAAGTTCAAGAAGGGAAATGGTATTTGTTCTGCCTCCGCCAATGTTAAATATTTCGCCCCTTATTTCGTCTATTTTATTAATTGCTTTATCATAAGCATCAACCAAGTCATCAATAAAAAGCACATCCCTCACTTGTTTGCCGTCTCCATAAATCGTTAGTGTTTTATTATTTATTGCCATCAAAATAAAATGTGCCAGCCATCCTTGGTCTTCAACACCAAGTTGATAGGTGCCGTAAATGCAGGATTGCCTAAAAACAAAAGAATTAATCCCATAAATCCGGTGATAATCACGGACATATTGATCACCGGTTCCTTTAGAGCAACCATAAGGAGAATAAAAATCAAGAGGTAGGCTTTCGGGAAAACCATTTTCAAAATTTGTCGGCGTATATCTTTTTTTATCTTCACGGCTTTGGGAAGCCGGAATTGCGCCATAAACTTTATTTGTTGAAGAATATCCGAGAGTTGCGCGTGGTGCGGCTTGGCGGACCGCCTCGCAAACATTAAAAGTGCCAAGTGCATTTGCTTCAAAATCTGCGCGAGGGTTAACAACTGATGTTGTGACAGCAGTTTGGCCGGCAAAATGAAAAACGACATCGCTTCCCGAAACTTCGTTTTTTAGAGTTTCAAAATCGCGGATATCAGCTTTAACGACTTTTAGATTATTATGTTTTTCACTTTTTAAAATTTCTAAATTTTTTTCAACACCAGGGCGAAAAAGCGAATCATATACCTTAACATTAAATCCCTTTTTAAGATAGTATTTAGCCACGTTTATGCCAATAAATCCAACTCCGCCAGTAATAAAAATGTTTTTTGTCATAAAGACGATTATAATATAAATTATTATGTTTAGTAAATTAATAAACATTATTAAATATTGGCATCCAAAGGTAGCTTTGAGGTATTTGCCGATTGTGGAAGAGATTGAAAAAGAATTTACGAATAAAAACTTGATTCTTGAGATTGGGTCGGGAGCGATAGGGATTGCGCCATATTTAAATCGTGAAGTTGTTGGAGCCGACCGCGATTTTTCTGGAAAAGAATGTTCTATTTTGAAACAAGTCGTGGCGGATGCGCTAAATTTGCCTTTTGCTGATAAATCTTTTGACTTTGTCATAGCAAGTGACGTTCTTGAACATATTCCACAAGAAAAACGTAAAAAAGCGATTAAAGAATGGTTAAGAGTAGCAAAAAATGAACTGATTATCGCCTTCCCTGAAGGAATAGAGGCAGAAAAACAAGACCGCGAACTCTATGAAGAATTCAAAAAAAGAAAATGTCTAGATTGCGCAGAAAAGTTTTTCCAAGATCATTTAAAATATGGATTGCCAAAGGTTGAAGAGGTGATTAAATGGATTAAGGGATTTATGGGAGATAAAGGAATTAAGGGAGAGATAAGGGAAATCGATAATTTAAATTTAAGATTGCGAAAATTTTTAATGCAAGGCTGGATGACAAAAAATTTTTTTGTTGATTTTTTCTTTCGTAAAATCATGCTGTTTTTTATTCCGATACTTAGGTTGTTTAACAATCAACTAACCTATAGAAAGATAATTTTCGTTAAAATAAAATAGTCTTTTTGCGTAAATACTTTAATGATTTAAATCATTAAAGTAAACCTGTAATAATGAAAGTTTATCAGAAAAATGACATAATAAAACTGGTTTGTTTTGATATTGATGGAACATTAGTTGACGGAGTGTCATGGCTCATTTTAACTGAAGGTTTGGGGTGTTCAGCGCAAAGACACATGGATATTTTTCATGCGGCCAAGGTTGGTAAGATTTCCTTCATAGAAGGAGAAAGGCAATTAACAAAAATGTATCAAGATGGCGGCAATGCGACCAAAAGAAAAATCGTCAAGATTTTTTTAGAGGTTAAGTTAAGACAGGAAGCGAGAGGATTAATCGCATATCTTAAAAAGAAAAACTGTCATATTCACCTTATTTCGGGTGCAATCGACCTCTATGTTGAACAAATTGCGAAAAAAATTGGAGCAGATGGTTATTATTCAAATTCTAGTTTAGAATTTAATAGGGCTGGAGTTTTGCAAAAAATCAATTATCGCGATAAACAAGGGGGAGTGAAGCTGGAACAACTGAATGATTTAATAAATAGATTAAAAATAAATATTAATGAAGTTGTTTTTGTCGGCGACAGCGAAAACGATATTGAAGTTTTTAAGGCAACAAAACATGGAATTGCCGTGCATTGTTTTGATGAGAATTTAAAAAAAGTTGCTTGGAAAGCGGTTGATTCACTAAATGAAATTAAGAATATTTTATAAGAATAGATGGATTAGATTCCTGCCTTCGCAGGAATGACAATATTGCGATATGAAAATTGGAATTGACGTCACGCCGATCTTGTATGAAGGGACAGGAATCGGGCAGTACACGAAACAACTGGTTAAGCATTTGCTGGCGCAAAACCCAGAAGACGACTTTGTTTTGTTTTACTCAACTTTAAGAGGATACGGAAAAATACGGAATAAAATTACCGAGATTGCCGCGTCGCCTTCGGCTCCTCGCAATGACAAAATACGGATTGTGGGTTTACCTTTGCCGCCGGCATTTTGGCAGATTGTTTGGAATAGGTTTAATCTGATTAAAATCGAATGGTTGATTGGAAGAGTTGATGTTTTTCACTGCTGGGATTATTTAATCCCGCCGTCTGATTGTCCGCGGGTTGTGACAATTCATGACATTACGCCAATTTTATATCCGGAAACGCACATTGCAAGTATAGTATACAATTTCAAGATCGTACTGGAAAAAATTAGACGGGAAAAAATTACAGTTTTAACCGTGAGCGAAAATAGTAGGAATGATTTGATAAGACATTGTAAGCTCAATGAGCAACAAGCATACGTTGTTTATAATGGAAAAGATGAAAGTGTAGCTTGCGAAGTGGCGACAAAAAATCAATACGGTGATTATGTTTTGTTCGTTGGAACGCGTGAGCCACGGAAAAATATATCAAAAGCTATCGAAGCCTTTACTCTTTTGGCAAAAAAATATTCTAGGCTTCAGCTGATGATTGTTGGTAAATATGGCTGGGGAAAAGAAGATGAATCTGTAAATTTCCGGACCTACGAATCCAGAATAAAAAAAATGGGATATGTGAAAAGGAAAGATCTAGTTAGATTATATGTAAATGCAATCTGTTTAGTTTACCCATCGCTTTACGAAGGTTTTGGACTGCCAGTTTTAGAGGCAATGAATCTTGGATGCCCAGTTGTTACCTCGAACATTTCGAGTTTACCAGAGATTGGGGGGGCGGCGGTAGTTTATGTCAACCCTCAAAATGTTCAAGAGATAGCCGCCGCCGCGGGCAGATTTATAGAATCGAATGAATTAAGACAGGAATATATTAAAAAAGGTCACGAGCAGGCAAAAAAGTTTAGTTGGGAAAAGTGTGCAAGGGGAACGAAAAATATTTATAAGAAAATAATTACCACATAGTTTTCGTTATTCTGACGAAAGAAAGAATTCGGTTATTAAAAATAACTGGATTCCCGCTTTCGCGGGAATGACAGGAGGAGGGGGATGCGAATCGGAATTAATGCTGATGAGGCAAATGTGGAGAGTCCGGTAGGAATCGGGCAGTTTGCTCTGAATGTTATTTGTCAGCTTGAAAAAATTGACAAAAAAAATCAGTATTTTCTTTATTTAACCTCTCCAACGAAGAGCACTTTACCTTTTGAGAGGGCAGGTTGGTGCTATAAATATATTTGGCCGAGAAAATTATCAACGCAAATTGCCTTGCCTTTTAATTTAATTTTAAACCGCGAGAAACTTGATGTTTTTTTCACACCCACTCACTATGCACCAAGATTTTGCCCGATACCTTCGGTTGTTTCCGTGATGGATGTTTCCTATCTCCTTTATCCACAGTATTTCAAAAAAAATGATTTATGGCAGTTAACAAACTGGACAAAATATTCAGTTAAAAAAGCACAAAAAGTAGTCGTGATTAGTGAGTCGACAAAATGCGATGTGATTAAATATTATGATAAAAAACCTGAAGATGTGAAGGTTTGCTATCCGGGTTACCAGAAAATCGGGGGAATCAGGGAAATAGGAGAGATCGGGGAAATTAGGGAAAAATATAAAATTAAGGGGGAATACTTGATCGCAATTGGGACATTGCAGCCGAGAAAAAATTATGAAAGATTAATCAGAGTTTTTGCGAAATTAAAAAAAGATGGGATAAAAGAAAAACTTGTAATTATTGGGAAAAAAGGGTGGCTGTATGAACCAATCTTCAAAACAGTAAAAGATTTGAAGTTAGAAAAAGATGTGATTTTTACTGGATATATAAGCGATGCCGAAGCTTTTTATCTCCTTAAAAATGCGAAAATATATATTTTAGCTTCGCTTTATGAGGGTTTCGGCATTCCAGTGCTTGAAGCACAAGCTTGCGGTGTGCCGGTTGCCGCAAGCCGCGTAAGCAGTGTTCCTGAAGTTGGTGGTGAGGCAGCTGTTTATTTTAATCCGGAAAACGAAGTCGAAATGCAAGAAAAAATTAATGATCTTTTAACCGCAAAGGATCTGCGGGAAAAAATTAGGCAAAAAGGCCTTGAAAATGTTAAAAAATTCACTTGGGAAATATGCGCAAGAAATGTGTTGGCAACCATTGAGTCAGCAGTAGTATAATTATAAATATGGTTGATAAAAACGGAAAACAGTTAACGAACAGTGAAGTGATAAAAAAAAGTTGGACGAGATTACTTAGCTATTTTTTGGACTTCGAGTTAATGCTTCTTAATTTTATCGGGAGTATTCCTCTTCATGTCGTGCGCCGTTTTTTTTACAGGCTGGCGGGAATAAAAATCGGGCGCAGTTCAACAATTCACTGTTGGGTAAGGTTTTATGATCCAAAAAAAATCAAGATAGGGGACGGAACAATTATTGGAGATCATTGTTTTCTTGACGGCCGCGATAAATTATTAATTGGCAACAATGTTGACATTGCCTCACAAGTTTTAATTTATAATAGCGAGCATGATATTAACTCTGTTGATTTTAAACCCATAACAGCGCCGGTTATAATTGAGGATCATGTTTTTATCGGTCCGCGCGCAATAATTCTTCCCGGCGTAAAAATTGGCCAAGGAGCGGCTGTTGCAGCTGGAGCAGTTGTCAGCCGCGATATTCCCGAATATAAGATCTACGGAGGTGTCCCCGCTCGCGAGATTGGCGAGCGAAGAGCTAAAGACCTTCATTATAAACTCGGGCGATTTAAGCTTTTTCAGTAAATTTCATATGGGAATTGATTTAAGCGTTGTTATTGTTAATTACAACACAAAAAATTTGACGATTGATTGTTTAGAATCAATATTCAATCATACCCATAAAATTAATTTTGAGATAATTCTGATTGATAATAATTCAACAGACAATAGCGTAGAGAATATTAAAAGAAAATTTCAACGCGTCAGAATTATTCAAAATTCTAGAAATGTTGGATATGCGAAAGCTAACAATCAAGGAATAAAAGCGGCAAAAGGAAAATCAATTTTGTTGTTAAATTCCGATACCAAAATTATTTTTGATAAAACGCTGGAAAAAGCAATCAATTATCTTAAAAAGGCAGACATTTTAACAATTAATATTCAAAGCCCGAATGGTAGAAATCAACAAGCCGCCGGGTTTGGCCCAACTTTATTAAATTTGTTTTTTTGGGCATTTTTTCTTGACGATTTACCTATTATTCGAGATATTGTTAAACCGTATCAGATTTCGAACTTAAGTTTTTTTAACAATAATCATCAAGTAGATTGGGTTATTGGCGCTTTCTTTTTGGCTAAGCGCGATGTGTTTGAAAAAGTCGGATTGCTTGATGAGAAAATATTTATGTATGGCGAAGAGATGGAATTTTGCCGCAGAGTACGCGAAAAAGGATATAAGATTGGATATTTTTCAACGCCATCGATTGTTCATTATGGCATGGGAAGCGCTGAGAGTTCAGACAGCGCAATTATCGGAGAATATAGAGCGCTTAAATATTTTTTTCAAAAACATGAAGTAAAATGGAAAAACTATATTTTAAATGCGATAATTAGAATCTCGATTATCTTAAGAATAATTATTTTTAGCTTGATTGGCAATTCACGATTGAAAAATTATGAAAAAGCTTACTCTAAAGTTTAGAGACAATTTGACCTTTATTTACAGCTGTTTTTTGCTTTTGTTTGTTCCTCTGTATCCAAAGCTTCCTCTTTTTGATTTAATTCCAGGCTATATTGTGCGCGTGCGTATTGAAGATTTTTTAATTCTGTTTGCCGTTCTTTTGATTTTTTTCACAAATCTAAAAACAAAATTTAAAAATGCCAGGACTCCACTTGATAGACCGATCATTTATTACCTAGCTATTGGGTTCTTCTCAATGCTTTCAGCGCTCATTATCACAAAAACAGTTTTTTGGGAACCCCTTCATTCGGGAAAAATGTTGATTCATTGGATGCGCAGAATTGAATATTTTTCCGTGTTTTATATTTTTTATTTATCAATTAAGAATAAAACTCAAATTAAAATTGCTTTGATTGTGTTTTTTGTCGCACTTTTCGGGATTAATATCTATGGTTTTGGTCAAAAATATCTTCAGTGGCCAGTGTATTCCACCATGAATCGCGAATTTTCAAAGGGATGGCGGTTAGTTTTAACTGAACATGCACGCGTTGTTTCGACTTTTGGCGGGCACTATGATTTGGCAGCATATCTTGTGATGGCGTTGGTCTTCTCAGGTTCAATCTTTCTTTTTATTAAAAATATAATCCTAAAAGCCTTTTCTCTAATAATTTTCATTTCTTCAATTTTTCTATTGGTTCTAACCGCGTCCAGAACTTCTTTTATTTCATATATTGTTGCGTTGATTATTCTTATTATTATTTGGTCAGTTAAAAAAAGGAATTTGGTTTGGATCATTACGAGAAGCGTTTTTATGATATATTTATCGTTTTTTATTATGCTGTCTTTCGGCGAGCTTAACGAAAGGTTTGCACAGATTATGGGAGTAAAGCAAATATGGGCGCTTATTAGTTTTGCTAAACAGCCTGTAAAAATAGACGTTCCAAAACATTTAACGCTTGAACAGGAACTTTCACTTATTGCGGTTGAAAGCGATGTTCCACCGAAGGTTGTTAATAAAGGGGCATCGGGAACGTCGGAGAGTAAAGAATTGCCACCCGATGTTGAAAAAGATATTCCGGAAAGAGTAATTATCACGTATACGACTGATAAATTTGGGAAGAAAATTGCGTCATATTCAGCGGTTCCACGGGGTTATTCTCCTGCAGCATTTAATGTTGGTTTATCGGCAGCAATTCGGTTGGATGCGCTTTGGCCGCGTGCCTTAAAAGCTTTTAAAACTAACCCTTTGCTTGGAACAGGTTATTCAACTTTAACAAAAGAAAGCGTGTCTCAGTTTACCGAGGCTGAATCAACTGATAATGATTATTTGCGCGCGCTGGGCGAAACAGGACTTTTAGGACTCTTATCATTTTTCGGAATTATTTTCTACTGCTTGTATTTGGTGGGAAGGAAGCTTAAGAAATTAGAAATTGATTTTAAATTTGCATTTCTTTCCGCATATATTGCCGGAACCTTTGGATTATTAGTAAACGCCAGCTATATTGATGTTTTTGAGGCATCCAAAGTGGCGTTTATTTATTGGGCAATGACGGGAATAACGCTTAAATTAATAGCGCTTGGTAAAGACTAATAAAAATCAAAACTCGAAAATCAAAATTCAAAAATACAGATTAAAAATTAAAAATGATGAGAAATGAGTATTTTTCGTTTTTTATTTGTGTTTTTGATTTTTGATATTTGATTTTTGATTTGGTTCTGATCATTAAAAAATTATTCTTAATAATATTATTTTTGGGCGCATTTATAGTCCGCCTCTACAAAATTGATAACCCTGTGGCCGATTGGCATTCTTGGCGCCAGGCTGATACAATTGCCGTATCGCGGAATTTTGTTAAAAACGGCATTAATCTTCTAAAACCTCAGTATGATGATTTATCAAATGTAGCTTCAGGCAAAGAAAATCCTCAAGGATTACGGATGGTGGAATTTCCAATTTACAACGCAATTGTGGCATTGTCTTACCTAAGTTTTCCGGCGTTTAAACTTGAAATATGGGGAAGATTGATCACAATTTTTTCTTCAATTCTAACGATGCTTTTTATTTATCTGTTCACGAAAAAATATGCAGATGAATTGTCTGGAATTTTTGCCGCGCTTTTTTATGGTTTTTTGCCGTTTTTCATTTTTTACGGCCGTGTTTTATTACCAGACCCAACCGCAGTGATGTTTGCCATGGGAAGCCTGTATTTTATGTCACGTAAAAATTTAATTATTTCGACAATTTTTTTCGCGATTGCATTATTAATTAAGCCTACGGCAATCTTCTTCGGGTTACCAATTATCTACATAATATTTCACAACGTAAAAAATAAAAATTTATCATTTTCCATCTCGCTTTTCGCTTTTAGTTTTTCTTTTTTACCTCTGTTATTGTGGCGTTTTTATATTCAGCGCTTTCCCGAAGGGATTCCTGCCTCTTCTTGGCTGTTAAACGGCGATGGGATTCGCTTGAAAGGCGCCTGGTTTAGATGGCTCTTTGGCGAGCGAATTGGGAAATTAATTTTGGGATATTGGGGAATTATTTTTTTGACAATCGGAATATTATTCAAAAAAAATAAGAATTATATCTTTGAAATACTTGGGTTGTCATCCCTCTTATATTTAATTATTTTTGCAACAGGAAATGTGAGGCACGATTATTACCAGATTTTAATTTTGCCGACAGTGGCAATTTTGTGCGGATTGGGATTAGAAAAAATTATTAGGGAAAACGGTAACGGTTGGGAAAAATATGTTCGCCTGACAATTACAGCCTTTTTCGTTTTTTTATCCTTTGCCCTTTCTTGGTATGAAGTTCAAGGCTTTTTTAACGTTAATCATCCAGAAATTGTTGAAGCCGGCCGCAGAGTTGATAAAATCACGCCAAAAGACGCGAAAGTGATTGCGCCTTATGGCGGAGATACGGCATTTTTATACCAAACGAACCGTGCCGGTTGGCCACTGCTTTATAATACGAGTAATGTCATGCCACAAATTAAACTGGGAGCAACGCATTATGTGTCAACAAATTTCGATGAGCCAACTAAGCGCATAATGGAGGAATGCAATGTGATATATAAAAATGAGAAATTTGTGATTGTGGAGCTGAAATGCCAAATATAAATCAAAAATCAAATATCAAAAATCAAAAACACAAATAAAAATTTAAAAAAAATACCATAATTTTTAATTTTGAACTTTGAATTTTGAATTTAACGAGCCGTGCGAGTGCTGATGATTACTCCCTACTTACCGTTTCCCCTTGTTTCCGGCGGGCAAATCCGAACATATAATCTTCTCAAAAATTTAAAAGATCAGCACGATATCACTTTAATATCCTTTATTCGGGAAGATAGCGAAAAAGAATATATTCCCGAATTAAAAAAGTTTTGTCGCGGAATTTATACTTTTAAAAAACTGAAGCCGTTTTCTCCAACAAATATTCTTAAAGCAGGCTTCACCTCATATCCGGCTTTAATGACCATGTATCTTTCAAACCAAGTCCAGGAAACAATTTCGTCAATTTTGAAAAAAGAAAAATTCGATTTAATTCACGCGGAAACATTTTATGTTATGAGCAATATCCCGGAAATAACGATTCCGCGCCTTTTAGTTGAACAAACAATAGAATATAAGGTTTATCAAAGTTTTGTGTCGAGCATTAAATTTTGGCCGCTAAAAAAATTACTCGCGATTGATGTTAAAAAAATTAAAAAGTGGGAAAAACATTATTGGCGGGTGGCGGATAAAGTGGTCACGATGAGTGAGGCCGATAAAGAAACAATGCATAATGAGATCCCTAAATTAAATATTGATGTGGTTCCTAACGGTGTTGACACGGAGAAATTTTTTCGAATCGTCAAAGAAATGTCGCCAAAAAAAACCGTTCTTTTTGTTGGCAATTTCAAATGGATTCAAAATAAGGAAGCGGTTATTTTTTTACGTGATAAGGTTTGGCCCCTAATTAAAGAAAAATGCCCACAAGCCAATCTTTGGATTGTTGGGAAAAATCCTTCATCTGAGATTCTTCAAATGCAATCCGACAATGTTCAAGTGGAAGAAATTGATGACATTAAACTGGCATTTGCCGCCTCCGACGTTCTTCTTGCCCCAATGTTGTCTGGAGGCGGAACAAGATATAAAATCCTTGAGGCGATGGCAAGCGGCACTCCGGTTGTTTCAACCTCTCTTGGAGTTGAAGGCTTAAATGTTGCCCACGAGAAACACGCATTTATTGGCGAAACTCCCGAAGAATTAGCAGAACTGACTGCAAAAATTCTAAAAGATAAAAATTACGGTGACAAGGTTGTTAATAACGCAAAGAAAATTATCGAAGAGAAATATAATTGGCGGCGCATTGCCGCAAAACTAAATGATATCTATAACTCTTTCAATCGTAAGGAGGTGGACATAAACCGGTTTCACAGTTAAAAGGATTTAATAGTAGACAATATCTTTCCGTGAATTATATCAGGAGAAAGTTCAGCGGCCATCAGACGGCGCAATCCATAATCAATTTTTTCGTGAGATATTTCTTTAATTTGTTTGTACACATTGGACGTGGAATTAAAATCAATCACATAGCGGTCAAGCCCGAATTTATTAAAAGTTTCTGCCACTCCCATGTTTGAGCTTACTAATGCTGGTGTTCCATGAACAAGTGCCTCCTGAGCGACATTGCCGTATGTTTCAAAATGCGAAGGACTAATGATTAAATCCATACTATCATAGTATTTTTTTAAAGCCGCATGATTCATTGAGGACTGAAAATTTAAAAGACAGTTGAGCTTCTTTCTTAAGCGTGATTTGTCGGATAAATCGGTGATCACATGAAAATCGAATTTATCACCCTGCTTTAAATCATGCTTAGCAATCTTTCTTAAAAAAAGCGGATTTTTAATCGCTGTCCATCTCGTTACCGAACCAACATTCCTTTTATCTCTTCGTTTAATCTCTCTTTTTGCGTCGCGTAAAATTGGTTTGAAAAAAATGGGGTTTGGCATAACTGCAAAGTTAGATTTAATTTTATGTTTAAAAACCTCGTCCTCCACGGTTTTTTTAGCAAAAAGAGAAGGAAAGATATAAAACAGTTTTTTATCATCAAAAGTTTTCTCCATTTGTTCAAAAATAAACCGATTTTCTTTTTTCCAATGGCAGATTTCTTTAGTGAGGATACCGTGATAATGCAAAATTCTTTTGGTTCTAAATGAAAGGCTTGCTTGGTAAAGGCACCACGGCAAAAAATAGGTGCCGTTAATCAAGACGGCATCTGGTTTTTCATTTTTCATGACAGCTCTATATGTATCAATTATTTCTTTATAATTTTTCTCCAAGTCGCTCGTTGTGCGGCAATTTTGAATGATTTGATTCATATTTGGAAATTGGATTTGTTTGGAGATAATATGGCAATTATTACTATTTTTCTTTATGCGAGAATAATTTATTTCTGAGGTGTCGGTAAGATTAACGCCAATGATTTTATCCCGGTCTTGTCTCTCGAAGGATGACAAAAAAGACTGTACAGCCTGGGAAATTCCCGCAAGGTGGTAAAAACGGACATTGGTTAGGATTTTCATTATCTTCAGGACAGCTCATATTAACAAGGGAATTATATCATTTCTAAGCTAAAATTGAAAGCGATAGAATAGTACGAACTAGAAGACATGCCCCGTTGCAATACGAAGATATTTTTTCAAAGGAGTGTATGTTCTAACAATATATATTATACTATATATTATGTTAACAGCTCTTCTCTTGTTTACTTTTGGCATAATATTGCTTCTTCTGTCAACACAATTTTTTATAAAATTGGCAGAACGCATCTCAACATCTTTAAAAATGTCTTCGTTAGTTATCGGACTTACGGTTGTGTCTATCGGAACATCTCTTCCGGAATTTGTTGTTTCCGTTGTTGCAATAGCCAACAATGATGCAGGTTTGGCGATGGGAAATATTATTGGTTCAAACATTGTAAATGTGTTTTTGGTTTTTGCGGTAGGCATTTTGACGGGAAAACTTCGAGTAGGTACCACAAAAACCCAACGCAATGCGTACATAATGGTTGGAATAACGGGATTATTCTTGTTCTTATATTTTTCCGGGTTATCAAGCAGGACGGGAGGCATTATCTTATTATTTGTTGCAATACTTATTACACTAGAACAATATGTTTGGGGAATTAATGGAAGAAACCACGAAGATGGCCAATCATATAAGAGAATGGGAACAGCGAGTTTCCAACGGATTGACATAGGCAAGTTGTTCTTTGTCCTTGTTGGTATTGTTCTCGGCGGTATTGTCACCGTTTCTTCGATTGAGAAATTATCCTCGCTTTTGGGTTTGTCGACAACTTTACTTGGTTTATCTATCACGGCGATTGCAACCTCAATACCCGAACTGATGACAACAATATTTAGCCAAAAAAATCATGAAGAAAAAATCACGATTGGAAACATTATCGGAAGCAATATTTACAATTTAGCGCTCATCGGCGGAATCTTGTTATTTTTTTCCTCCTGGAAAATAATGACTGTTTATGAAATATTTATGCTTACAATAGCTACATTGTTATTCACTGCAGTGGTTATCGTAAGCAAAGGAAAAAATATTCCAAAATATATGGGAGTATTTCTGCTTTGTCTTTTTATAGCCTATATATATTTTCTTAAATGAAATCGGACAATTTTACGGAAACTTATGGCACAGATTCTTCATAACACGTTATAGAGGCGTATAAAAAACGGCAAAAAGTAAAATGCTGAGCTGCGAATTAATGGCTCGAAAAACTGATATAATTTTTACGAAGGAAGAAATTCTTTGGCAATGTGTTAATAAGGTCATCGTCAATCAAGAAGAGATGACAATATGCGGACATTTGCCAGTTTTTGGATATAATGCTTTATTGTGTACTTTCAATCATCATCGTTAATTACAATACACGGGAACTGTTAGAAAAGTGCCTTGGCAGCCTTTTTAAATATTGCAGTCAAGAGTTAGAAAACCAAGAATATGAAATTATTGTTGTTGATAATGGGTCTGATAAAATTCAAAATTCAAAATTTAAAATTCAAAATTATGGAAAATTTATTCAAAATAAAGATAATCTTGGTTTTGCGAGGGCGAATAATCAGGGGATAAAAATTGCCGGAGGCGATTACGTGTTGCTTCTTAATTCGGATACAGAAGTAAAAGAAGGAACGATTCAGGGAATGCTCAGATTTATTGGAGACGGGGGAGTTAAGGGAAATTTGGGAAAAAATATGGGAGTGGTAACGTGTAGGATCCTGCTGGAAAATGGGAAAATGGATCCCGCTTGCCATCGGGGGTTCCCGACACCATGGAATGCGTTTTGCTATTTTACTGGTTTAGAAAAGCTTTTCCCGAAAATTAAATTATTCTCCGGTTATCACCAGTATTATAAGGATTTAAAATTAATTCATGAAGTGGATGCGATTTCCGGGGCGTTTTTCATGATTCGCCGCAATGTAATTCATCGAGTAGGGCTTCTTGATGAAGATTACTTTATGTACGGCGAAGATTTAGACTGGTGTTACCGAGTTAAGCAATCGGGTTTTTCAATTTGGTATAACCCACAGTTTGAGATAATTCATTATAAAAAGCAGAGTGGCAGAGAAGCACAGAGCTCCACATTGCAGAAACAAACACAAAAGTATTTTTGGTTGACAATGAGGATTTTTTACGAAAAACATTATTTGAAAAAATATCCTGGAATTATTAATTTTACAGTGTTAAATTTATTAAAATTATTCGGCTAACCGTTTTATAATGAAAAAAATTTGCATTGATTGCAGGCTTTACAGTCAAACTGGGGTTGGACGTTATATCAGAGCAATATTATCAGAACTAGAAAAACATGCTTTTCAAGAAAAAGATAAAGAATATTTTTTGATTGTTTATAAAACGGACACAAAACTTTTTACAAAATACCCGGCAAATTTAAAAATCATATCTACTTCTGCCAAATGGCATAGTGTGAGAGAACAGATTATTATCCCCTATATTCTATATAAAAATAAAATTGATATCGTTCATTTCCCGTATTTTAACGCCCCGATTTTTTACTTAGGCCGTTTTATTGTGACAATTCACGACCTTACAATTAATAAATTTAAAACAGGAAAGGCGACATCCTTGCCGAAATTATTGTATTGGGCAAAAAAATTATTTTATTATTTAACGATTTGGTTTGCAGTGAAGCGCGCTGAAAAAATCTTAACAGTGTCCGACACGGTTAAAAATGAGATAGCGAAAATGTACGGAATAGATGAAGAAAAGATAATTGTCGTTTACAACGGGGGCGAGCTTGAGTGTGATTCCCATGTAGAGGCGCATCATGATGCGTCTCTACAAAAAAAACAATATATTTTATACGTTGGTAATCTTCACCCTCATAAAAATTTAGAGACGTTGGTTTTAGCATATGAAGAGTTAGCTAAAGAAAAAGAGTTTAAGAATATTAAGCTGGTGATTGTTTCGGGATTTGATTTTTTTTACCAAAAGCTGTTTAAGTTTATCCAAAGCCTAAATTTAGAAACAAAAATTGATTTTACCGGTTTGATTCCAAATGCAAAATTGAGAGAATACTATCAAAATGCCACCTGTCTTGTTTTCCCATCCCTTTCTGAGGGTTTTGGTATTCCGGGGGTTGAAGCCATGAATTTGGGTTGTCCAGTGGTTGCGTCAGACATTCCGGTTTTTCATGAAATATACGGTGATGCCGCTATTTTTTTTAATCCCAAAAACGCAGTTGACCTGAAAAATAAAATTATGAAGCTTTTAGAAAATGAAGAATTGAGACAAAAAATGATTTTAAGCGGTATGGTTCAAGCGTCTAACTATTCATGGGAAAAAATGGGCGCTGAAATACTTAATATTTATAACACTGTCTGCTATCATGATCTAGATCATGATAGCAAGAGAGCTACATGAAGATTGGAATAATTTATGACAGGGTAAATAAAATTGGCGGAGCAGAACGAGTGTTGGAAATATTACACGAAATTTGGCCAGATGCGCCTCTTTACACCTCTATTTGTGATTTAGAAAAAGCGCCTTGGGCAAAGAAATTCCAAGTGAAAACTTCATTTTTACAATGGTTTAAATTCTTACCGCACGAAATCTTACCGAATTTAATGCCAGCTGCTTTCTCTGGCTTTAATTTTAACGAATATGATGTTGTTTTAAGTGTTTCATCTGCGGAAGCAAAATATATTAAAGTTTCGTCAGAAAACATTCATATTAATTATTGCCTGACTCCAACAAGATATCTATGGAGTGGTTATTTTGATTACTTAAAAACCCCCGGATTTGGAGCTTTTGATAAAATTGCAAAAATGTTTTTATTAATATTTGCACCTTTAATGAGGATGAAAGATTTTGAAGTGGCACAAAAGATTGACAAATTTATTGCAATTTCAGAAGAAGTAAAATTAAGAATTTGGAAGTATTATAGAAGAAAAAGCACTGTGGTGTATCCGCCCGTGAGTTTTGAAGAAAAGAGAGGAATAAGGGAAATTGGGGAACGCGGGGAAATTAGGAAAAAAGCAGAAAAATACTTTCTGATCGTTTCCCGCCTGGTTCCATATAAACAAATCGATATGGCAATTCGCGTTTTTAATGATCTTGATAAATCTCTGATTATTGTTGGTACCGGGGTGAACGAAGCTCGACTGAAAAAAAAGGCAAAAGATAATATAATATTTAAAGGGCAAGTGAGCGATAATGAGCTTAGTAAGCTGTATAATGAATGCGTAGCTTTGATTTATCCAGGGATTGAGGATTTTGGCTTAACATCGCTCGAGGCTCAGGCTTTTTATAAACCGGTTATATGCAACAAGCGTGGCGGGACGAAGGAAACACTTATAATTGGTAAAACGGGGGAAGTGTTTAAAGACAAGGAGGAATTGAAGAAGATTGTGTTAGATTTCAAAAAAGAAAAATATCGAAAGATAGATTTTGATGAAAATTTAAAAAGATTTAACAAGGAGAGATTTAAGAATAAATTAATAAATATTGTTGATGTTTGAAAACTCGGAAAACTCGGAAGGTCAGAATTTTAGAAAACCAAAAATGTCAGATAATCAGATTTTCTGAATTTCTGATTTTGTCTGATGTTTTAGAGTCTTCCGAGTGTTCTGAAAATTATGAAAATCATTATTTTCTGTGGTGGGTCAGGTACGCGGATGTGGCCAATGAGCCGTGATAAATACCCAAAGCAATTTCAACCGTTAATTGGAGAAAAAACTCTTTTTCGCCAAACAATTGAAAGAATTATTAAAGGTTATCCTGTCAAGGATATTTATATTTCGACTGCAGAGGAGTATGCGAAAAACATTCAATCGGAAGCTCCTGAAATTCCAAAGGAAAATTTTATTTTAGAACCAGATAAAAGAGACACTTTAGCTTGCGTTGGATACGCCGTTTCCATTCTTCACGAAAAATTCCCCGGATGTATTATCGGCTCCATGTGGTCAGATCATTATATTCGCAATGAAGAAGAGCTGCTTAGAGCTCTTAAAGCTGGTGAAAAAATTGTTCAAAATGAGGATGTGATTGTTAATATTGATGCGCGGCCAACATTCCCAAATGTAAGCTTAGGCTATATGGAAATGGGTAAAATGCTTAAAGAGGTTGATGGTTTTTCAGTTTTTCAGTTTGTTCGCCAAATTGAAAAGCCTGATTTGCAAAAAGCTAAACAATTTGTCAGAAACTATCGCTTTTTGTGGCACACAGGGTTTAAGGTTTTTAAATCAACGCTTATGTTGAATTTATATAAACAGCATGCTCCGGAAGTCTATCAAACGCTTCAAGAAATTTTGGTTCACAAAGGAAAGAAAGATTATATTGCGAAAGAATATAACACAATTCCCAAAATGTCAGTTGATTTTGCAATCTATGAGAAGCTAGAGAGTGGAAAAATTGTTGAGATTCCAGCAGATTTGGGATTTAGCGATGTTGGATTGTGGAGCGTGTTAAAGGATGAACTTGCCGAAAATGGGAGAGCATTAGTCGTGAAAGGAGAAAATTATGACATTGGTTCAATCGACTGCTTAATTTATGAACTTAACAAAAATAAAATTGTGGCAACAATCGGATGCGAAAATTTAGTGATTGTTGACACGCCAGATGCGCTTTTAGTTTGCTCCAAATTTAAATCGCAGGAAGTTAAAAAAGTTGTGGAAAAACTAAAGAGTGAGGGAAAAGAAGAGTACCTATAATTGTTCCATTGTTCCATTGCTCCATCCGCCATGGGCGGATTGAGCAACAGAGCAATTGAGCAATGGTTTTTTGTACTTTTTTCTCAAACGCTTGATTGACATTTTAGGATCGATAATCCTTATTATATTTTTTTTGCCATTATCGCTTATTATCGCTTGTGCGATTAAGTTTGATTCTCCGGGGCCGATTTTTGCCGACACGCCAAAAAGAGTGGGAAAAGACGGCAAGCAGTTTAAAATGTATAAATTTAGAAGTATGATCGTCAATGCGCACGAACTGCTTCGCCGTGATCCAAAGTTTGCCAAACTTTTGGCAGAATATAAAAAAAACAGCTATAAATTAAAAGCTGATCCCCGAGTTACAAAAATAGGTGGATTTATTCGCAAACACTCGCTTGACGAGATTCCCCAGCTTATTAATGTTTTGAAAGGGGAAATGAGCCTTGTGGGACCGAGAGCCTATTATCCGGATGAACTTGATCATCAACAGCAAGAATTTCCAGGAACAAATGAGCTTGTCAAAGAAATGTTGATTGTGAAGCCCGGATTAACCGGAGTATGGCAGGTTTCAGGCAGAAGTGAGGTTGATTTTGATAAAAGAATTCAAATGGATGCGCAGTATGCAAGAAAAAGGAGTATTTGGTATGATATTTATATTATGCTACTCACTCCTTGGGCGATGATTGTCGGAAAAGGAGCAATGTAAATGTGATGTAAAAATCAAAAATCAAAAATCAAAAATCAAAATTTTGAAGCTTGAATTTTTGTTTTAAATTAATCTTGAATAACTTATTGCAAAATAGAAGACGATTCCACTGGAAGATTTTTTTACCAATTTTAATATTTTTTATTATTATTGGATTTACTGGAATTTTTGCGGTTTTTTTGCCCGCGAAAAATTTCTACTCAAAAGCGATGGTAACGACGCAGAGTGCTCGACTAATGTATGAATATCTTAAAAAACAAGATGTAGCAAAAGCGTCTTCTGAAATAATAATAACTAGACAGCGTCTTGCCGAAACAAAAACTGCATATCAAAAACTTCTTTGGATGAAATATATTCCCCTTTTGGGGAGTTATGTGTCGGATGGGGAAAGAATTTTGAATGCCAGTGCATATTCTGCTGAATCAGGCCAACTGCTTATTGAATCAATTGTCCCCTATGCTGACGTGTTAGGCTTAAAAGGACAGGGAAGTTTTGTTATGGGATCAGCAGAAGAGAGAATTCAAAAAGCCGTTCAAACACTAGAAAAGATTATTCCCAACTTTGATAAGGTTTTAGCAAAAATGGAATTAGCCGAGAAAGAAATTGAACCAATAGATCCCGGAAGATACGCTTTTAAGATTAAGGGGATTGCAATCAAAGATAAATTAACCCAAGTTAAAGCTTTACTAAAAGGTGGAGTTTTGTCGCTTAAAGAAGCGGCGCCGGCGATTAAAATTTTGCCGCGTCTTCTTGGTGAACCAAAAGAAGTTCGTTATCTCGTTCTTTTTCAAAATGACAAAGAGATAAGATCAACCGGGGGTTTCATCACGGCATACGCTGTTTTTAAAACTAAATCAGGCAAAATTGAGGTTGAAAAATCAGAAGATATTTATGAACTTGATAAGCGAATTAATAGCCGGGAAAAACCGCCGGAAATGGTTACAAAATACTTGAAAAATATTTATTATTGGAATGCGCGCGACACAAATTTATCCCCAGATTTTAAAGTTTCAATGAATAAGTTCTACGAACTTTACAAGCGGGATGATAAAAAAGAAATTACCGGAATAATTGCACTAGACACTCACTTTTTAGTCAATATTTTAAAAATAATTGGACCGGTTGAGGTTTATGGCGTCAAATTCACAACAGATAACGAGCCAAAATGCGATTGTCCTCAAGTTGTCTATGCTCTTGAAGAAATGTCTACAACCCAATTTGATTATGTGAAGGAAGGTAGGAAAGATATTATTGGCCGCTTGATGTTCGAAATGATGAAAAAAGTTTTATCAGCATCTCCCAAAGAATACTGGGGGCCAATTTTTCAAACCACTCTTGACATGCTAAGCCAAAAACACGTATTGGTTTATTTATTTGATAAGGATGCAGCGCGTGGAATTGAAAGCCTGAATTGGGCAGGCCGCATCCAGGAAACTAACGCAGATTATCTTCATGTGAACGATACAAATTTGGGAGGCGCAAAATCAAACATGTTTATTACACAGACTATAGAACAGAAGATTGAAGTTGAGAAAGATATGGTTAAACATAATCTTGTAATTAAATATAATAATCCTTATCCGCCATCAAATTGTAATTTGGAGCAAAAAACAGTTTTGTGTTTAAACAGTTTATACCGGAGCGTGGTTCGTGTTTATGTTCCCAAAGGCTCAAAACTAAATGAAAAAGAAACTCGCGGTTCAGAAACAAAAGTTAAACAGTATGACGAGCTCGGAAAAACAGTCTTTGAGGGATTTTTCACAATGTATCCTGAACATCAAGCTTCCCTTGAATTCACATATGATGTTCCCATCGCCTTTGACAAGGAATATGTTTTATTAATTCAAAAACAGCCGGGGTTTGATAAAGTGCGCGAGACGATCTCAATAAACGGCAAAGTTCAATTTTTAGATTTAATAAAAGATGAAGAAGTGAGAGTAAAACTTTGAACAATGGCTTCGCGTACATACAAAACAGAGGGAATAATCATAAAAAGAATTAATTACGGGGAAGCCGATAAAATTTTGACGGTTTTCACAAGAGAGCACGGAAAGGTAGCCGTGCTCGCCAAAGGAATTAGAAAACTAACATCACGAAAAAAGGGGAATTTAGAACTTTTTAATAGAAGCCTATTATATATTGCCCGCGGAAAAGCGCTTGATATTATTGCAGAAACTGAAATTATCGATTTTTTCCCACAGAATGAAGTTGGCTTTGAAAAATTAGGAAAAATATACTACTTAGCGGAAGTAATTGACAGGTTGGTTCCAGAAAAAGTACCAGAGCGTAAAATTTATGAAATGTTTACGAACTTTATTAAAAATGAAAAAAATCTTAATGATATATTAAAAGAAATCCTTGTTCATTTAGGCTTTATTGATAATGCGAGAAAAAACACGAATTTTGACGTTGAAAATTTTATTGAAAATTTAATTGAGAGGAAGATTAGTAGTAAAAAAATGATGGGATGATTGCTTCATTGCTACATTGTTTCATCCGCCCAAGGCGGATGGAACAATCGAACAATGGAGCAATTTGCTGAAGATAAGTGGGAATTAACGATACAGGTAAACTAGAAAAGATCGTTTCGTTATGCAAGCGCCGCGGTTTTGTTTTCCAAAACTCCGAAATATACGGTGGCATTCGTGGATTTTATGACTACGGACCATTGGGAAACTTAATGAAAATTAACATTAAAAATTTATGGTGGAGATTTATGCTTCAGGAAAATGAGGACATTTTTGGAATTGACGGGTCAATTATCACTCATCCAAAAGTTTGGGATGCTTCAGGGCATACCTCTTCATTTTTTGATTTACTAGTTGATTGTAAAAGCTGCCAAAAAAGATTTAGAGCGGATAAAGTTGGAAAAACTTGCCCGACATGCGGTGGTGGTTTTACACCTCCCCGCAAATTTAATTTAATGGTGGAAACATCCCTTGGCGTGGTCGAAAGCGAAAAACGCGTCAGTTATCTTCGCGGTGAAGCATGCCAGAATATTTATCTTGATTATGACAATGTTTTAAGCTCAATGCATCCGAAAATTCCTTTTGGGATTGCTCAGATCGGGAAAGCTTTTCGGAACGAAATCACGCCGGAAAAATTCCTAACTCGCATGCGCGAATTTGAACAATGGGATCTTCAATGGTTTTGTAGTCCCGACAGAATAGAATTCTTTTTTGAAAAGTGGAAGGAAAAACGTTTTGCATGGTATAAAAGTTTGGTTAATGTTAAAGAACATTTACATTTGCGCCCACATGCAAAAGATGAGCTTGCCCATTATGCCCATCAAGCAGTTGACATCGAATATCAGGCGCCTTTTGGTTGGTACGAGTGGGAAGGCATCCACTGGCGCGGCGACTGGGATTTGCGCCGCCATGGAGAATTTTCCGGCCATGATTTCACATATACGGATATGACCGGTAAAAAATTTATTCCTAACATTGTTGAAACCTCAGGCGGAGTTGACCGCACATTTTTATTTTTATTATTTGATGCCTATCAAGAAGAAGCTGTTGATGGAAAAGAAGCGCGTGTTGTTTTAAAGCTTAATCGTAAAATTGCTCCGATTAAAATTGCAGTTTTTCCCTTATCGGTTAATAAACCAGACATTGTTGATGTGGCAAAAAAGATTTTTCAAGATTTAAAAATGGACTTTCAAATAATGTACGACGATAATAGCAATATCGGAAAAAGATACCGCCGGCATGATGAGATTGGTACGCCTTTTTGTGTGACAGTTGATTTTCAGTCACTTGAGGATAAAAGCGTGACCGTGCGCGACAGAGACACTATGAAGCAAATTCGCATAAATATTACAGAATTAAAATCATATTTTGAAGATAAATTTAAATAGGACGATTGCCTCATTGCTTCATTGTTTCATCCGCCCAAGGCGGATGGAACAATTGAATAATGGAACAATGGTTTTTCATTCATGAGAAAGGTAGCGATTATCATAGCAATTTTACTAGTTCTTGCAGGAGGTTCTTATTTTGGCTATCAAAAGCTGAAATCTATTTTTGGTTTGGGAGATTCCGTTACTGACGAGAATGGATTGAAATTTACTGAGCTTAAAAAATTGCCGGATGGAGTGATAGTTAATTTTAAAGTCGCTGATTCTTGTGAAAAACCAGGTCATAACGCGATTAGGTTTTCAATTAAAGGAATGCAATCGGCTAAAATCAAACAATTCGAATATACGTTCACTTATGTTGATGAAAATAAAGGTTCGGTTCAAGGAAATGGGTCAACGATGCCGATTGAGGTTAAAAAAGATGAATATAAGCCGATGACGAAAAATTGCAATGAGCTTGGGCTTTTTTCCTGCTCCGCTGGAGGAAAGTGTGTTTTTTACAAAGTTTCCGAAATTGAAGGAACTTACAAATTTTATTTTGAAAATGGAGAATTAGGGGCGTTTAAAGAAAAATACAAAGTATAACTATTGTTAAATTGTTATATTGTTAAATTGTTTAAGACAGAAAATATTTTATCCTTCCACACGCCTGTACTTCTAAAAGAGTCAATTGATTATTTGAATGTTAAAAGTGGAGAAAAATATATTGATTGCACGCTGGGAGGAGGAGGGCATAGCGGGCGGATTGCGGAGTTGGGCGGAAAAGTGTTAAGCATTGATCAGGATGAAGAGGCAATTGCCGCGGTTGCGGCGAAATTTCAAATTTCAAAGTTCAATTTTCAAAATAATGATCAAAAAGCAAATTTCAAATATAGAATAATAAAAATAAAAGAAAATTGGAAAATTGTAAAAGGTAATTTTGCGAATATCGAAGAGATTGCGAAGGAGACGGGATTTACGGACGCGGCGGGTATACTTTTTGATTTGGGCGTTTCCAGCCATCAGTTGGAAGATAAAGCACGGGGATTTTCATTTGATTCGGATGCCGAACTTGACATGAGAATGGATAAGGATTTAGAGGTTAAGGCAAGCGACTTAATTAAAATTTTATCAAAAAAAGAACTTTATAAAATTTTTCGTGATTACGGCGAAGAAGAAAAAGCATGGAACGTCGCGGTTGAAATCGTAAAAACAAGAAAAAGACAGGAAATTCGTTCTTGCCGTCAGTTATCAGATATTTGCCGAAAGGTGGGGGGTAGTGCCACGAAAGTTTTTCAAGCTCTACGAATTCAGATTAATGATGAACTCGGAAGTTTGAGACAAGGTTTAATTGAAGCGTTAAGCGTATTAAAAAGCAATGGTCGGATTGTTGTAATTTCTTTCCATTCTCTTGAAGATCGAATTGTCAAAAACCAGTTTAAAGATTGGCAAACGCAAAAACTGGGACGGGTTTTAACTGAAAAACCGATCTCGCCGCAAGAAAATGAAATAGAAAAGAATACACGCGCAAGAAGCGCTAAAATGAGAGTGTTCGAAAAAATATGAAAAAAATGCTGCTCAGCAATTTAGGTTATATCGTATTAATCGTTGCCCTGATTGTCATCCAGCTCTACTTTTCTTTTCTTTATCGCCAAATTGCAGTTGAGGCTGATAAGATAGACATAGAGTATCGAATATCCACGCAAAATATTCAAAAAATTAAATCGGAAATTGCGGAGAATAGTTCGCTGTCAAATATAGAAATTAAGGCAAAAAAACTTGGTTTTATTCGCGCAGAAAATTTTATATATAGTTCGACAAAAACGAAATGATAAAATTCGTTGAAAAAAATTTAGATCATAACAAATAATGAGCGAAATTCGTGCGCGACTTATTTATTTTTTATTTTGGTATTGTAGCCGCCCGCATTTTTTATCTTCAGATAGTTGAAGGCGCGAAATTTCAAACAAGAGGAGAGCTTCAAAGAGAAGGAACAGTGTTGATTCCCGCATCGCGTGGTGAAATTTTTTCGCGCGACGGATTTCCTCTTTCGGAAAACAAAATCGGCTATGTTTTAAATTTTGATAAAAATCTTGACACAAAATTTAACAAAAATTATTCAAAAATAATCCCTTCTCTTGTTGATATTCTCGCGGTTGATAAACAGGTTTTTTCACCGCTTAAAGCGGAGGAATCTGAAAAATTAAATCAAAGGAAAAAAGTAATTACGAAATATATTAACGGGCTATTTGGAAATAATAAAATAAAAGCAGGCGTGATATACAAAAAGTTGACAGATAAAAGCCGGCAGGCAATTGAAAAGCTAAATTTTGCAAGCCTGTTTTTTACGACGGAAAATTTAAGAAAATATCCAGAAAGTTCAATGTCGGCGCATGTTCTAGGCTTTTTGGGTAGAAACGAAAATGACAATCAAAAAGGTTTTTATGGACTTGAAGGTTATTATGATCTAGAGCTAAAAGGAATCGACGGATACCGAATTTATGAGAAAGATCCGCTTGGTAGGCCGATTCTTTTAAATATTTATGAAAAAAAAGATTCGATAAACGGTCGGAATATTACAACTTCTCTTGACCGCGGCGCGCAAAAAATCGTCGAGAAATGGCTTCACTGGGGAATTAAAAAATATCAAGCAAAATCAGGAAGCGCGATTCTTTATGATCCGGCGCGCGGGGAAGTGATGGCGATGGCAAACGAACCCAATTTTGATCCTAATAATTACTATTTATTCAGAGACGAATTTAAAAAAAATTCCTCAATTTCCGACGAATATGAACCGGGATCGATTATGAAACCGCTCGTTGCGGCGGCGGCAATTAATGAAAAATTAATCACGCCGCAAACAAAATGTCCAAAATGCGCAGGCCCCCGCGCGTTGAGCGGCTACACAGTTCGTACTTTTGACGATCAATATTTACCAAGCTTAACAATGCAACAAGTATTAGAACGATCTGACAACACGGGAATGACATATATTGGTGAACTATTAGGCAAAGAAAAAATCCTTAAATATTTTAAAAAACTTGGGTTTGGCGAAAAAACTAATATTGATTTGGAGGGAGAGGTGCAAGGTTTTGTTAAAAAACCAGAAAATATTTATGAAATTGATCAGGCAACAATGACTTTTGGCCAGGGGATTTCCGTGACTTCAATTCAAATGGTAAAAGCATATAGCGCGTTAATTATGGGAAAAACATCAGCTCCTCACTTAGCGATTATTTTTACAGGCGATGACAAGAAAGATGTCGTTGAGCCGATTTTCAATGAAAATGTATATTCTGACAAAACAGCTCAGGTAATAAAAGAAATGCTGACTAATGTTGTTGAGAAAAGCCCGCTTCATTTTGCCCGTGATACTTTTACACCTCAGTTAAAAAATTATGAGATTGCCGCAAAATCAGGAACTGCGCAAATTGCGATCGGAGGTAAATATGAAAAAACAAAAACGATTGGTAGCGTGATCGGATTTGCGCCGGCAAATGATCCAAAATTTATTTTATTCGTAAAACTTGATGAACCGCAAGCTGATCCATGGGGTGCAAACACGGCCGGTCCGATCTTTTTCAATATTTTGAACGATTTATTTATCTATTACAATATTCCACCGTCAAAATGATAAAATTGAGAGGAATGCTTCAAAAATTTAAAAACATCTACCATTTATTTCAGGCAATGATAGCAAATTTTATTTATGGTTTTCCAGGCAAAGATTTGATTTGCATCGGGGTCACAGGCACAGATGGAAAAAGCACGGTTTGTAATTTGATTTACCATATTCTTCGTGCATCGGGCGAAAAAGTTGGCGTGATTTCCACAATCGGCGGCAAGATTAATGATGAAGACTTTAGCACAGGATTGCACACAACGACTCCTTCATCTTTCACGTTGCAAAAATGCTTGAAAAAAATGGTTGACGCGGGTTGCAAATATGCAGTTCTCGAAGTTGCATCCCATGGAATTGATCAAAATAGAATTTGGGGAATTCCATTTGAAGTGGGAGTTTTAACAAATATCACGCGCGAGCATCTTGATTATCATAAAACAATGAATGAATATATCGTAACAAAACTTTCCTTTCTTAAGAAGTGTCATATTGTTGTCATACCGGCGAAATTTCATGATTTCGAACTATCTGGGGTTGAAAAAACATTTTGGGATTCTTTTTTAAAGAATGATGAATTTAAATCTCGTATTATTTCCACTTACGGAATAAATGGTGGATATACACGAGCATCTGACATAAAACATGGTTTTTTTAATCTGATACCTAATTTCAAACAGAGAGAAGAAAGAGTAACGATTCAACATAATTTACTCGGAAGGTTTAATATAGAAAATATTTTAGCAGCGTCCGCTGCGTGTATTTTGCTCGGGGTAAAAATGGAAAAAATTAAAAAAGGCATAGAGGAATTTAAAGGAATAAAAGGAAGGTTAGAAATGATTAAAAATGATCGCAATCTTCATGTTTTTGTGGATTTTGCCCATACGCCAAATGCGATTGAACAAGTTTTAAAAACTTTACGTGAAGAATTTCCAAAATCGAAAATTATTCATGTTTTTGGGGCAACGGGTAAACGAGATAAAGAAAAAAGACCTTTAATGGGAGAAATTTCCGGGAAAATGGCAGATGTTTCAATAATTACAACCGAAGATACATATGGCGAAAACCCTCAAAGAATAATTTCCATGATTGAAGAAGGAATTAACAAAACAGACAAAAAATTTGGCTGCACATATTTTCTTGAACCGGACAGGCAAAAAGCACTTGAAATGGGCGTAAAAATGGCAAAACAAGGCGATGTTATTGTGGCAACAGGGGTTGGGCATCAAACCAGTTTAAACGTGGGGCATGAGATTGAGTGGAGCGACCAAAATTCGCTCCGCGAAATAATGCAAAATTTAAAAATCAAAATTTAAAATGACCAGCCTTCGCCTTTCAGGCTACGGCCGGCAAGCAGTTTTCTTAAATTGCTTTGGCCTTCCGTAGCTTTAGCGAAGGAGGCTCACTTTTCATTTTGAGATTTACATTTCTAATTTTCATAAAGTTCATTTCATGGGCATATCAGGATCTGGTGCTTCAGCTGTAGCAGGACTTGCAAAAGCTAAAGGCTATGAAGTTTCAGGTTGTGACGAAGAGAATGGCGGACATGTGGCATCCCACATTAATAATATTGATCTTCTTTGCGTGACCCCTTCTGTTTTTTATACCAACAATAATCATCCGGAAATTTTGGCGGCAAAGGATAAAAAAATTCCCATTATAACCTGGCAGGAATTTATGGGGAAAATTTTATTTAAAGATTATTTTACGATTGCAATTGCCGGCACGCATGGAAAGACGACAACCACAGGGCTTCTTGGTTTTATGCTTGAGCAGCTTGGATTTGATCCTTGGGTTGAAGTTGGGGGAATTGTTAAAAATTGGGGAAAAAACTATCGTGTTGGCAAATCAAATTATTTTGTTTGCGAGGCTGACGAATTTTATAATAATTTTTTGAATATTCATGCGGATATTATTTTGCTGAATAATATTGAATTAGACCATCCGGAGTTTTTTGATGGGAAAGTGGAAAAAATGTATGAAAGCTTTGTGAGGTTTATTAATGGAATGAAGGCAGAAGGTAAATTAATCGTGAACACTGATAATAAAGGGATTACTCAATTGCTTAATTGTCCCATTGCTAAGAACATAAATATCGTTAAAATTGACAATGATTTTATTAACGAAAATCGATTAGTCTTTAAAGATATGCAGATTTTTGGAGAACAAAATGTGAAAAATGCGGCGGGAGTGTTGAAAATTTGCGAAAAGCTGAAAATTGAAAAAGAAAAAATCATTCCTGCTATTCAAAATTTTAAAGGGATGAAAAGACGGCAAGATTTGATTGGCGAAGTGAAAGGTGTAAAAATTTTTGATGATTATGCCCATCATCCGACAGCAATCCGCGAAACTTTGAGAGCATTTAGAGATAAATTTCCAAAAGAAAAATTAATTTGCGTGATTGAACCGCACACCTATTCAAGGATGAAGTATCTTTTTGAAGATTTTCTCACCTGTGCTGATGGAGCAGATTTAGCAATCTACACAGACACATTTGAATCGCGCGAGCGCGGGAAACCGACGGCGACATCAAGAGATTTAGTTGGGGAAATAAAAAAAGATAATGTACAATATGCAAGCTTTAATGAGGTGGTGGATTATTTAATAAATAATGTTGAAAAAAACAGTGTTGTTGTATTCATGGGTGCAGGAAATGTGAATAAAATAAGCAAAAAATATTATCAAACGCTAACGCAAAAAATATGAAAATTCAAAATAATATTTCTTTGGCAAAATTTACAACATTTAAAATTGGTGGGCAGGCCAAGTTTTTTGTTGTGGTAAAAACTCGGGAAGAAATGATAGAAGCTCTAAATCATGCTTTTTCTCATGATTTAAAGTATTTTATCCTTGGCGGCGGAGCGAATGTGCTTTTTCGCGACGAAGGATTTGATGGGGTTGTGATTAAGAATGAAACAAACGCAATTAAGTTCCAAGCTTCAAATTCAAAGTTCCAAATAGAAAAAAACGAAGTCGTGGTAGAGGCGGAGAGTGGTGTGAGCATGAATCTGTTGGTGAACAAATGTGTTGAGAAAGGATATGGAGGTCTTGAGTATTTTGCCGGGCATCCGGGAACGGTTGGTGGATCAGTTTTTATTAATGCCCACACAAAAAATGAAAAAGGCGAAGTGTTGCTTCTGGGAGAAAAAGTTATCGGCGCAAAAATATTTAACATAAAAACAAAAAAGAAGAGGATGTTGACCGTGATTATTTTTGCTTTGCCTATGACAATTCAGAATTAAAAAACACAGGAGATATTTTGTTGTCCGTTGTTTTTAAACTTAAACATGCGTGCTACGATGATCTAGATCATCGTAGCAAATGGATTAGAGATTACCGACGAAAGACACAGGATTACGGAGGGCACACGGCTGGATGCGTGTTTCAAAACACGGAAAAAGGGCCTGCGGGAAAACTGATTGACAAAGCAGGACTTAAAGGCGTAAAATTTGGGGGTGCAAAAATCAGCGAAAGACACGCAAATTTTATTGTAAATACAGGTGGCGCAACCGCACGCGACATCATTCATTTAATTAACCTTTGCAAACAAAAGGTAAAAGAGAAATTCGATGTAGAACTAAAAGAAGAAATTGTGATAGCTTAAATTAAAAATTAAATATCAAAAATCAAAATGACAGATTAAAAATTAAGAATATTTTTTAATTTTGATTTGTATTTTTAATCTTTTATTTTTGCATTTTGATTTTATCGGTTGGATAGTCTAACCGTCTACGGCGGCAATCGGCTTAAGGGAAAAGTGAGAGTGAGCGGGGCTAAAAACGTGGCCATGAAGGTGATTTTGGCATCACTCCTGACTGATGAAAAAATTGTTTGCCGCAATGTGCCCCATATCTCTTCGGTAGAAAATACGGCGAAGGCAGTAGAAATTCTTGGGGCTCAGGTCAATTTTGATAATCACTGTTTTGAAGCAGAAGGAAAACATATTAATAATTTTCAAATTCCTCTTGAAATGGGAGGAGTTATCCGAACATCAACCATGGTAATTGGCCCGCTGTTGGCGCGATTTGGCCGCGCCGTCGTTCCTAATCCGGGAGGGTGCCGGCTGGGAGCAAGACCAATTGACCGCCACATCGAGGGATTAAAAAAATTAGGGGCAAAAATTGAATATAAAGACGGCTATTTTGTTGCTGAGGCGAAAAAATTAAAAGGAGCGGAATATAAATTTCCAAAAATTACTCATACGGGGACAGAATCACTTATTTTGGCCGCAGTTTTGGCCAACGGAAAAACTGTTTTAAAAAATGCGGCAGAAGAACCAGAAATTGATGATTTAATAAAAATGCTGAATTTAATGGGGGCGAAAATAACAAGACAAAAAAATAGAATAATTGAGATTCAAGGAGTAAACGGTTTAAAAGGAGTGGACTATGAAGTTATGCCGGACAGAAATGAAGTTATAACTTTTGCGGTGGCGGCCTTAATAACAGGTGGAGATATTGTGATCGAAAATGCAGAGGAACAAAATATTTCTGCGTTTTTAAAAAAACTTGATGATATTGGTGCAAAATGGGAAAAATTAGATAGAGGTATTCGTTTTATTGGGCACGGCAATTATCAAGCGACTGATGTTGCAACTTCGCCTCATCCGGGTTTTATGACTGATTGGCAGCCGTTATGGACAGTTTTGGCAACCCAAATGATTGGAAAATCAGTGATCCATGAAACGGTTTTTGAAGATAAATTTCGTTATGTGTCAGAACTTATAAAAATGGGGGCGAAAATTAAACTGTTTAATCCGAAAGTTGATGATCCTGAGACATATTACAATTTTAATTGGGAAGATAATCAGCCCGAATTTTGGCATGCGGCTTTAGTTTCCGGGCCAACGAAATTACATGAAGCAGTTCTTCAGATGATGAATATCCGCGCCGGCGCCGCAGTTTTAATTGCCGCACTTTCTGTGCCCGAAAAGAAAAAAAGCGTGATATATAATATTGGCCAGTTAGAGCGCGGTTACGAAAAATTAGAAGAAAGGTTGTCTAGTTTGGGAGCCAGAATAAAACGGAATATTATTTAAGTTACGTAATTTATAGTAATGCTTTATTATTATGATTTTAGATGATATTGCAGTAATAGTTCTTGCAGCTGGACGTGGCACGCGGATGAAAAGCACGGATAAAAATAAAGTTGTGTCTGATATTGCGGGAAAACCGCTTATCCTGAGAAGTTATGAAAATTTAGTAAATCAGGGATTTAGAAATTTATTCTGCGTGGTTGGTTTTGCCAAAGAATCTGTAATGCAAGTTTTGGGCGATCGCGTCAATTATGTTAATCAAAAAGAACAATTGGGTAACGGCCACGCTGTTTTAGTCGCACTTACTTTTCTACCTGTAAAATTTACAAAAATTTTACTAGTTCAAGGGGACGATTCGGCATTTTATACAGATAATATTTTATTAAAATTTTTAGAAGCTCAAAGCAAGCGGGGATATAAAGTTTCTTTAATGACAACACAAGTTGATGATCCAACAGGTTTAGGTCGAATTATCCGCTCACCGCGCCAAAAAAATCACGCAATCGAAATTGTTGAAGAAAAAAACGCGAGCGAGGAACAAAGGAAAATTCATGAAATAAATATGGGCTGCTGGATTTTTGACCGCAAGTTTTTAGAAAAAAACATCAGCAAAATTCAGAAAAATCCAGTGAGCGATGAATTTTACATAACAGATATTTTGAAAATCACCGTTGATCAAGGATTGCCAGTTTTTGCCTTCTGTATCCCAAATAAATATTTTCATGGAGTAAATACGCCACAAGAGTTGAAGGAAGCAAATAAAAGAATACTAACTAATTAAAATCAAGCTGGAGAAGAGTGGAGTGTTTTTTAAAACCAATTTTCTCGTATATTTTTATTGCCTCATCGTTTTGGGAGTGAAGAATAACCTTATAGCATTTATTCTCACAAAATTTCACCGCATGTTTAACGAGAGCTGTGCTGATTCCCTGCCGCCTATAGTCAGATGAGACGACTAATCTCTGTAGATAACCAATTAATTTCTCCTCATCTCTAAATCCGGGCATAAACATAACGGCGATCATGCCCACAATTTTCCCTTCTTTTTCGGCTATAAACTGAGTGAAAAAGCCAGAACTAATAAATTTTTCAAAAGTTTTTTGTGCTTTGGCGAAACTGATTTTTAGTGTCCCGAAAAGCGCGCTAAGTGCTAAAATGTCTTGTATGTCTGAAATTTTTGCCTTCTTAATATTGACTTTTCCCATATGAACAAAATTATTTTATTTGATATTGATTATACACTTTCGGACCGCGATTTTCTAAGGAATTTTGGGCGCAATTATTTAGCAATGTTGGTTAATAAAACAGTTTATGACATTGATTATATGGTTGAGGACATTATTGCGCAAAGCGCAAAGCAATTTGGCATTTTTGATATTTATTATTATGCAAAGGAGGTTGCGGAAAGATTTAATAAGGCAGATCTTAATAAAAAACTGATTGACATGTTCTTGAAATATTATCCAGTTGATAAGGCTTTATATAAGGAAACGAAGGAGGTGTTAGATACACTAAAAAATAAATATATTTTGGGCATTCAATCTGATGGCCAGCCAATTTTCCAGTTAAAAAAGGTTGAGAACATAAAAAAATACTTTAATGATAAATATATTTTTATCTTTAAAAATAAACGGGAAGAAATTTTTGACAAAATTCAAGATATTAAAAATAATATTATTGTGCTTGATGATAAACCGGATTATATTGAAAAATTGTTGGAAAATGGAGTAAGGGCAATTCATATAAATAGAGGGCCATACGCAATTAAAAAAGATGAATACAAAATAAAAGAGTCGATTGATTCATTAAATGGACTACTTCCCTTATTGATGTAGAATTAAAAATTATGAATAATAAAAAGAAAATAGTTATTATTGGGGGAGGCACGGGAAATTTTGTCGTGTTATCCGGTCTTAAAAAATATTATAAAGAAATTGACATTTCGGTAATCGTTGACATGACCGATTCTGGCGGATCGAATAAAAAGCTCATTGACGAATTTGGTCTTTTGCCAACGAGCGATATTAAACAATGTCTCGTGGCTCTTTCTCCGGAAACTTCAAAAAATTCCGCCTTGCGCAAGCTTTTTAATTATCGCTTTACTCAGGGCGAAGGAATAAAAGGCCACCATTTTGGTAATTTATTTATGGCGGCGCTATCTGACATTATGAAATCTCAACAGGCAGCTATTGAGAAAACGCAGGAAATTTTAAGGATTAGGGGGAAAATAATCCCCGTGTCTTATGAAAAATGTGAGCTTGTAGCTGAATATGAAGATGGAAGCGTTAAAAAAGGAGAACACGAGATCGATGAACCAAAGAACCATGATGGAAAATTACAAATTATAAAACTATATACTAAACCAAAAGTGAAATCTAATCCTAAAGCGCTTGCGGAAATAAAACTTGCAGATTATATTATTTTTTCCCCAGGTGATATTTACACATCAATTCTCGCAAATGTTGTAATTGGCGGAGTGGCAGGCGAGATTCAGAAATCAAAAGCGAAAAAAATTTATATTATGAATTTAATGACTAAATGGGGGCAAACTTACGGTTTTAAAGCAAGCGATCATATAAAGGCATATGAGGAGTATCTTAGCCGATCTCTAGATTATGTTTTGGTCAACAAAGCGTCGATTCCAAAAAAAATTATTAATTATTATGAAAAAGAAAAAGATAAACCGGTGATTGATAATTTGGGAAACTCGTATTTTAGAGTGATTAGAAATGATTTTTTAAATAATAACATTGCAGATCGAAATCCAGCCGATAAATTAAAAAGAAGTTTGATCAGGCACGACTCTGATAAGCTTGCAAGAGTTTTAATTGATTTAATTAACAAATAAAATTTATGTGTGGAATTTTTGGGATTGTTGGCCACAGGTCTAATTCGGCAAAGATCGTTTTAGAAGGCCTAAAGTCTCTGGAATATCGCGGTTATGACAGTTGGGGGGTGGCAGTTCTTGCGGAGAATCAAGAAAGAATCATTGTCAAAAAAAAGGCCGGAAAAATTAAAGATGCAAAGGTTGATGAAATGCCCAAAGGTTCTCTTGCTTTTGGCCACACACGCTGGGCTACTCATGGAGGCGTGATAGACGTTAATGCTCACCCGCATTTGGATTGCACCAAGAAAATCGCAGTTGTTCAAAACGGAATTGTTGAAAACTATGAGGAAATTAAAAAAAAGCTTCTCCAAAAAAAACACAAATTTATTTCGGAAACAGACACGGAAATTATTTCGCACTTAATTGAAGAATACGGCAAGAAAAACTCTTTTGCAAAGTCAGTGAGAATGGCATTTAACGATCTAAAAGGGCTTAATGCGATTATTGCAATTTGCGCTTACGAAAAAAAATTTGTCGTTGCGAGAAATGGTTCACCCCTCATTATTGGTTTTGGAAACCACGAAAATTTTGTTGCAAGCGATGTTGCCGCTTTAATTCCATACACCCGGCAAGTGTTTTTTCTGGAAGATGATCAAATGGCAATCATTGAAGGGGATGATGTGAAAATTAAAAATGTCATAAGCGGTAAAAAAATAAAAATTATTCCGCAAGAATTAACTTGGGACGTAAAGCAAGTCGAAAAAGGCAAGTTTCCGGATTATATGACAAAAGAGATATGGGAACAACCAAAGGTGATTGCGAATATTGCGGAAAATTCAGTCAAAGACGCTGAAAAATTAAGCGAGACAATCAAAAAATCGCGCGGCAGTTATTTTTTAGGCTGCGGCAGCGCTTCGTATGTGGCAATGGCTGGCAGTTATTTATTTTCAAAAATTGCCAAGCGCCACATTAATTTTGCGATCGGGAGTGAATTTGGATATCATCTTGATTTTTTAAATTCCAAAAGTTTTGTCATTGCGATTTCTCAATCAGGTGAAACAATGGATATTATTGAATCTGTGAAAAAGGCAAAAGAAAAAGGCGCGAAAATTTTTGCGCTAGTGAATGTTTTGGGATCAACCTTGTATCGTCTGGCGGATTACAAAATGTTAATCGGTGCTGGCCCTGAAAAAGCCGTTGCATCGACCAAAGCTGTGACCGGCCAGCTTGCCCACCTGATACTTTTGGCATATGCCATGATTGGGAGGATAAGGGATGGCCAACTTGTGCTTTTTCAAGCCGTAAAATCTGTTGAGAAAATTATTACACCAAAAAATATTAATTCCATTAAAAAATTGGCAAGTATCCTTAAAAAAAGCGAACACATTTATGTTATCGGCCGCGGCCTTTCATATCCGACAAGTTTAGAAACCGCGATAAAAATTAAAGAACTTTCATATATACACGCGGAAGGGATGGCGGCCGGAGAACTCAAGCATGGACCATTAGCTCTTGTGACAAAAAGAACTCCCTGCATTGCATTTTTGCCGAAAGATGAAACATATGGTGCAAATTTGGCGGGAGCGATGGAAATGAAAGCAAGAGGAGGATTTGTTATTGGCATCTCGCACAAACCCCATGAAGTTTTTGATTATTATTTGCGAGTTGACGATGCCAAAGAAGCAACGATTATTCCAAATATTGTTGTGGGACAACTTTTGGCTTATTATTTAACGATGGAACTTGGAAATGATCCGGACAAGCCCCGCAACCTCGCAAAAAGCGTGACGGTGAAATAAATACTAACTAATACTATCAAATACTATCCAATACTAACAAATAATAAACAAAAAATAGTAAAATAAAGGCATGGAAATAGTAAGCGTAGATATTTCGAAAAAAAAGATAATAAACATAGCAATAAAAGTGCTAAAAAATGGTGGCGTGGTGATTTATCCAACTGAAACTTGCTATGGAATTGGGGTTGACGCAACGAACGCCAAAGCGGTCGAGAAGTTAATTAAATATAAAGGTGACCGGCGCGGAAAACCGATATCGGTCGCGGTGAGTGATATCACGATGGTGAAGAAATATGCCGATCTGAGCCCCGCTGCTGAAAATTTATTTAACAATTTTTTGCCAGGACCAATCACGATTGTCGCACAAGGAAAACACAAGGTTGATTCCAATTTGGAATCTGACACAGGGACTCTTGGGATTCGCTATCCTGACTACGGTTTAATTTTAAAAATCATTAAGAAGTTTGGGAAACCGATTACATCGACCTCTGCTAATGTTTCTAATGGGAAGACACCATATGATGTGCAGGCTGATATTCTAGATAGAATTTCGCTGGCAAAAAAAGAATTAATTGATTTAATTATTGATGCTGGGGTTTTGCCACACCGCGCGCCTTCAACAATTGTTGACACAACATTAAATGAACCAAAAATTTTGAGACAAGGAGAATTTATCTTTGATATTTTGAATACAAAAACATATGTTTCAAATTCTGTGGAGGAAACTATCAAGATTGGCGAATTACTAATTAAAAATTACGAATTACGAATTACGAATAAAAAACCAAATTGTTTAATTATTGCTTTACAGGGTGATCTGGGAGCTGGGAAAACGCAGTTTGTGAAGGGGATTGCACGAGGGTTGGGAATAAAAAACAATATAAAATCGCCAACCTTTATTTTATGCAGTGAATACCTCGCCCCATCTGTCATCCCCGCGCAGGCGAGGACCCAGAGAACCAGAAGTCTGGATTCCCGCTTTCGCGGGAATGACAGTACTCGTCGTATTTTATTTCATATTGATACATGGAGAATGGAAAGCGAAAAAGAGCTGCTTGATATTGGTTTTGAAAAAATGATTTCTTCTGGTAATGTCATTGCAATTGAATGGGGAGAAAAGGTTTTTGGGATTTTGAAAAAAATTGAAAAAAGAAAAGACGTGAAAGTAATTTGGGTGAAAATAGAAACAATAGGAGAAAATAAAAGAAAAATACTATGCTAATCTTAGCAATTGATACTTCTTGTGATGAAACATCAGCGGCGGTGAGTCGCGATGACCACATTCTTTCCAGCGTGGTTTATTCTCAAATTGAAGTTCACAAAAAATGGGGAGGAGTAGTGCCAAGCTTAGCGAGAATTAACCACGAGCAAAACATCGATAATGTTATAAATATTGCATTCAACCGTATCAAAAAAAATCAAAAATCAAAAATCAAAAATCAAAAATTTGGAAAAATTACATTAAACGATATTGACGCAGTCGCCGTAACGGTTGGGCCGGGGCTTGCGATTGCGCTTGAAGTGGGAATTAGAAAGGCAAAAGAAATTTGTGAGAAATTTAATAAGAAATTTATCGCAGTTAATCACATGGAAGGACATTTGCTTTCAGCTTTTATCAAAGCTGAAAGCAAAATCAAAAATCAAAAATCAAAAATCAAAAATAAGGAAGATATAGCAAATATTGAAAATTTAAATTTTCCAGGGGTTGGGGTTTTAATTTCTGGCGGGCATACACAGATTGTGAAAGTAAATGCAATTGGAAAGTATGAGATCTTGGGGGACACGCTGGATGATGCGGCGGGGGAGGCGTTTGATAAAGTTGCCAAAATGCTGGAACTTGGGTATCCCGGTGGTGAAATTGTGGAGCAACTAGCCAAAGATGGGGAACCGATTTATCAATTGCCAATTCCTATGTTAAAAAGCCATGATTATAATTTTAGCTTCTCCGGTTTAAAAACCGCCGCGATGTATTTTTTGCGAAACTATTCTGGTGTTAAAGACAAACAATTTATTTCTGACTTTTGCGCTTCTTTTCAATTTGTTTTAATCGATTCAATTCGCCGCAAACTGGAAAAATGCTTGACGGACTACCCTGCCCGCATTGCCTGCGGCAAAGCGCTGGCAGGCGGGCCTGCCAATTTTATTTTATGTGGTGGGGGAGTGATGAACAATTTGGCGATTCGCAAAATGATTCGACAAACGGCTAAAAAATTTGGAATTCCGGCTTATTTCCCTGAAAAAAAATATAACAGCGACAACGCGGCCATGATTGCGCTTGCCGGTTTTTACAAAGCCAAACGAAACGAATTTGTTCGTGATATAAATAAGGTTGACAGGTTGCCAAATTGGGAAATCGATGACCCAATTAAAAATTAAAAATTACGAATTACGAATAAAAAACCAAAAAAGCAATATGAAAACTGATAATATTATTCAGACAAAGACATATGATTTTTCAATTAGAATCATCAAGCTGTATATCTATTTATCTAAAGATAAAAAAGAATTTGTGTTATCAAAGCAAATATTGCGTTGCGGAACATCGATTGGTGCAAACGTGGAGGAAGCTATTGGTGGTTGTTCAAGAAATGATTTTTTAGTCAAAATTGCAATTGCCTATAAAGAAGCAAGAGAAGCTCGTTACTGGATAAGATTGCTACGTGACTCAAATTTCAGATATTGAAGAAATAATTAGGATACTGGGTAAAATTCAAACAACGACTAAAAAAATAAATAATTCGTAATTTTTAATTCGTAATTCGTAATTTATATAAGTATGTTTGCGAAAACGTTAACATCGACCGTAATTGGACTCGATAGTGTTTTAATTGAGGTTGAGGTTGATCTGCCGGGCCGCGGACTGCCCTCTTTTTCGATTGTTGGACTGGCTGATAAAAGCGTTGAAGAAGCTCGGGAACGCGTGAAAAGCGCGGTCCGCAATTCAGGAAGCGAATTTCCCAATGAAAAAATTGTTGTAAACCTCGCGCCTTCTGACTTGCCAAAAGATGGCACTTCTTTTGATTTGGCAATTGCAATCGGCGTTTTAAAAGCCGGCGGAAGCTTGAAAGATGGCGATTATTTGGATAAAGTTTTTATCGGCGAACTTTCTTTAACCGGCGAAGTCAAAAATGTTTCAGGAGTTCTTGCAATGTTATTTTTAGTCAAAAAAGAAAAAATTTCCGAGATTTATGTTGCTCGCGATAATGCCTATGAAGCCAACATTATTTGCTCGCTTTATAATAAAACCCATTCCGACCGCCGCATTAATGTATACTCTGTTAATTCTTTAAAAGAGTTAGTTTTGCACTTAAACCACATTGAAGAAATTAAGCCGTTGGACGATATTTCGGTCGATTCGCTTGCCAGCGCCCAAACTTTCGAGACAGATTTTTCTGAAATAAGAGGACAGGAATTTGCTAAGCGGGCGCTCGAAATTGCTGCGGCGGGAAGCCACAATATTGCGTTAAGCGGCACACCGGGCGCCGGAAAAACCATGCTTTCGCGGGCATTTGTTTCCATTCTCCCTCGTTTAACCTTGCGCGAAGCACTTGAGGTTTCCAAAATTTTTAGCATTTGCGGCCTTTTGTCAAAAGACAAGCCACTTGTCTCCACCCGCCAATTTCGTGCCCCTCACCACACGATTTCTGCCATCGGTTTAATTGGCGGCGGCAGCCATCCTCATCCGGGAGAAATAAGTTTGGCTCACCGTGGAGTTTTATTTTTGGATGAATTCCCTCAATTTCCCAAGAGCTGCATTGAAGCGCTGCGTGCTCCGATTGAGGATGGAATTGTGACAATTTCTCGTGCCACTATGTCAATCACGTTTCCGGCAAAATTCCTTTTGATCACCAGCCAAAATCCATGCGCCTGCGGTTTTTACGGCGATCCGGAAAAAAGATGTTCATGCACGCCGACACAAATTGTTAATTATAGAAAACATATTTCTGGTCCGATTTGGGATAGAATAGATATTCATATTGAAGTGCCACGGGTAAAATATGACAAATTAACTGATCAGGATTGCACAGAGGAAAAAAGTGAAATTATTCAAGCAAGAGTTCAAAAAGCACGCGATATTCAAGCTGTCAGGTTTAGGGGAACGGGTTTAATTAGCAATTCAGAAATGAGGTCAGCCGAAATAAAAAAATATTGTCAGCTTGATGAGGAAACTCAAGAGATGCTAAAACAAGCAGTCGTTAAAATGTCTCTTTCCGCCCGTAGTTATTTTAGAATTTTAAAACTAGCACGAACGAT
Source organism: Patescibacteria group bacterium (assembly GCA_041742375.1). Taxonomy (GTDB): domain Bacteria; phylum Patescibacteriota; class Microgenomatia; order JBGSIU01; family JBGSIU01; genus JBGSIU01. The sequence continues at coordinate 5,629 of JBGSIU010000039.1, read as the reverse complement.
TGCCGATTTAAAAAATAATGAAAAGATTCAAAAAAATAATGTATACGAAGCGCTTCAATACCGCAAAGTTGAATAAATAGAATACATATTTTGAGTGTAAATATTTCAGCCTATATTTTTTTACCTCTTGCAAACACGCTAGAATAATGTTATTTTGAGTGTAATTAAGGCTAAAAATTTTAAAAGGAATATCCGCCCGAATTATGCACGCGCCTTAGCAAATTCTTGCTGCGGCTTTGCGTAATTCTTTGGCGGATTCCGAAAAATCTAAATTCGCTTAATAGCTCATTAAGATTTTTCTGGAAGGAGGTGAAAAATATGCAATTTTATGATGTAAAAGCCAGAAAAAAAGTTGAAGTTGCTGAAACACAACTTAAGAAAAAAACCTACACCAGAAAAACAGTTAACGGTACAGTTCAAACAAGATATGCTGTCCGTGCAAACGTCAACGGAACAAATTTAACAAAATTCGTTTCCAAGGATGCTTATGACAAGTTAAATGTTCCAGTTGAGAAATAAATTCGAAAAAATAGTAGATATAACAAGACCTGCGGTTTCCAAAGGTCTTGTTTTTTTTGTGCGGATATAATAAACTTACAAATAGGTTGTTCAATTGTTCGATTACTCAATTGCTGGTAACCTTTTTTTCAGCAATTGAACAATGAAGCAATGGAACAATGGTTATATTTATATGAAAATTAAACTTCCTAATTTTAAAAAACTCACATGGAAGGGGATATATAAAGAATATAAATTCATGATCAACACCGGTCTAGTCGCTTTGGTTTTAATCGCGCTTGTATTTATTTTTGTGAAAAATGAAATTGACAGATTCACGTTTATCATGCCGATATTTGCTTCTTGGATCCTGGCTTGTATTCTTTTCGACCTTCCGGATGAGGAAAATGAAGAAAGCATTTAATAGCATCATTAAATGGTATTTAAATCCAAAAACTCCAAAATGGGTAATTCTTCGTAGGCGCTGGCGCTTTAAAATGCTAATTTGTGTATCATTTTCTTCCTTATTATTTGCTTTTTTTATTGTTCTTCTGCGTAATTTATATTCACCACAAGTAAATGATGTCCATTTTTTAACTATCAATAATAAAATAAAAATAGATGTTGAAATAGTCGAGACAAATAAAGATAAAGCAAAGGGTTTAGGTGGTCGTGACGTTCTAAATGACGATCAAGGTATGCTTTTTGTCTATGACAATCCAGATTATTACACATTTTGGATGAAAGGCATGAGATTTGACATTGACTTTCTTTGGATTAATAATAAGAAGATAGTTGATATCACAGAAAATGTTTCGCATCTTGATGAACAAAGAATCTATTCGTCGCGCGAACCAGTCGATCGAATACTTGAAGTCAACGCGGGGTTTATACGTAAAAACAATATTAAAATTGGAGATGAAATAAATACTAACTAATACTATCAAATACTAACTAATACTATCAAATACTAACTAACAACATTTTGTTAGTATTGGATGGCATTGGTTAGTATTAGTTAGTATTGGATAGTATTTTATTATTTGGCTAGATACGTTCCCGATATTCATACCAAACGCTGGGTAGTAATCGCTCCAAAAAGGCTCGGTAGGCCTGATCAACATAAAGAACAGGATGAAAAAAAATGTCCCTTTTGTGTTGGTAATGAGCATATGACACCGCCCGAAACATACAGAGCGGGCAATGGAAAAGACAATGAACAGGGTTGGGAAGTTAGAGTTGTGCCGAATTTATATAGCATCACCGATACCCACGAAGTCATTATCCACTCAACCGATCATTTAAAAGATATTGAAGAATTAGGTATTGAGCAAAATATAAAAATTCTTACCGCTTTTAAAGACAGGTTTAATTATTATCGCAAGTCTGGCCAGGTTTTAATATTTACCAATCACGGAAAAACTACTGGAGCTTCCCAAATCCATCCTCATTCACAACTTGTAGTTATTCCGCATCAAATAAAATTAGATACTTTGGAACTGGAGCCGAAAAATAACTTGATTTTAGAAAATGTGTATTTTTCAATTTTTTGCCCCGAGTTTTCCCAGTGGCCGTATGAAGTATGGATTGCTCCCGAAAGGAAAAACTGCTTTTTCGGAGATATCACAAACGCTGAAATACAAGAGCTAGCCATCAATTTAAAACTAATCTTAAACAAACTAAAAACAATTTTTTTAAAGCCAAATGCTAAAAATGGAGCACTCGTACCTGAATTTGCCTACAATTTATATATTTATCCGCTTGAAAATTGGTATCTTCGCATTATTCCTCGGTTGATGATTCGTGCTGGGTTTGAACTAGGGACAGGAATTTCCTTGAATATTGTTGATCCCAGCGATGCTTCAGAAGAGATTAAATCTCTTATTCTGTAGGGCTTTTTGTTTGTTGAACTCCTAAAAGCCAAAGAACAGCCTCTTTTTTGTATCTACGATCGCCGCGGGAATTAATTCTAATCGCCGGGAGTTTCCCCCGCTTCCCCCAGCGTTTAATTGTCAGAGGAGAAACTCGCAATATTTTTGCGACTTCTGAAACGGTTAATAATTCTGGCCATTCGTCACCAAGTGCCATAACATAATTTGAAATTTGAAATTCGAAATTTAAAAAATTTATGAATGATCAAAATTCAAATTGGACAGTTTGATATTTTTAATACTATATATTTAGTACCATAGTTATTACTAATCTGTCAATAGATAACAAAGAGCATTATTACACTATCTAGGTTATCAAATCACCTCAGAATACCATCAAAACAACAAAAAAGAGCTCAGCCTTAATTTTTGCTGAGCTCTTTACAAAAATTATTAATTATTTTAATTCAACAGTTGCTCCAGCTTCTTGCAATTTCTTTTTTGCCTCTTCAGCCTTTTCCTTGTTAACAGCGCTTAATACTTCCTTATTTCCTGCCTCAGCCAAATCTTTCGCTTCTTTTAATCCAAGAGTTGGTACAAGTTCTCGGACAACTTTAATTACGGCAATTTTATTTGCTCCGGCGGATTTAAGGACAACATCAAATGCAGTTTTCTCTTCAGTTTTTGATTCGTTTTGAGATTGTGCTGACGCGGCGGCAACCGCAACCGGAGCACTAGATACTCCAAATTTTTCCTCCATTGCGCGAACAAGTTCAGAAAGTTCAATAACTGATAGTTGTGATACTTCATCAATGAGTTTTGTGATTTTATCTGACATAATATTCACCTCCTCCACAAGTAAATAAAATTAAGAATTAGCAGATTTTTTATTTTTATATTTATCAATAATGGTGACTATTTTGTTTAAATTTCCTTTTAAGGTATAAACTAATCCGTAAATTGGACCGCTTGCGCTTGATACCAATTTAGCATATAGAATTTCGCGGGGAGGAATTTGAGAAAGTTCTTGAACCTGACTTTCTGACAAATATCCTTTATCAAGAAAACCAAATTTTATCGTGGGAAGATTTAAAGTTTTTGCAAACTCCGTAAGTTTTTTAAGAGGTGAGACTTCATCTTTAAAAGATAAAAGAACCGCAGTCGGATCGATAATATTTAAATCCTTTGGCAAATTATATCCTAGGTTTTTAAGCGCAATATTGAGAAGGGTATTTTTCATGACGGTGAATTCGCCCCCTTCAGCTTTAACGCTTTTCTTTAATTCTTGAATTTGTGAAACTTTGAGGCCTTGATAATTCGTTAAAACAAGGGTTTTTGCAGAAGCAATTTTTTCCTGAATTTCGGCCAGTGTGGAAATTTTTTTTTGATTTGGCATATATATCTTCCGCAGGGCTTATCCTGTTTTGCCTGCTTCTTCAGATAATTCCTAACGCGTTATATTATACGGCGAGATTTAGGTTTTGGCAAGATCAAGTTTTAAACTTGGGCTCATGGTTGTTTTAATAAAAATTGATCTGATTCGGCTCTTTTTGACAGCATAAATCACGGCCTTAATATTTTCTTCAAGTTCTTCAATCTTCATGTTAATTTTGCCAACTAACTGGTGAATGATTGGAAAATCAGCCTCAGTTTTCACCTGAACTTTGCCTTTTGAAAATTGTTCTATGGCCCGTTTGATATCCGTGGTTACCGTGCCATTTTTTGGATTTGGCATTAAGCCTTTTGGGCCAAGAATTCGGGCATATTTTGCCAGGCGAGGCATCGATGATGGTTCGGCAATAAGTATGTCAAAATCAATAATCCCTTCGTCAATTTTTTTAAGAATATCATTGTCTGCAACAGCCACTTTTATTTGTTTGCCGGTTCCAAATGGAAGAGAAACATTTTCTTTAATTCCTTTCTCAAGCGTGTTAATATGAAGTTCGACTGAGCTTAGAAATTTTGTTGAACTGTTTTTTATTAATATTTCAAGCGCGTCCTTAATAGAGTAGTTTTTCGTTTTATCAAACGCTGAAGGAACGGTCTTTTTTTTACTTGCTGCTTTCACAATTTTTGTTTTTTTTGCCTTTACTTTTTTTTCAGCAACTGGAATTTCTTTTGATTCCAGCGACTCGATGCGCTCAATTTCTTGCTTTTTTTCGGAAGTAAGTTTTTTTGTTTTTGCCATAATTTATATAATTTTAACGCCCATACTGCGGGCGGTTCCTTCGACTGATCTAATTGCCGACGAGAGCGTTTCAGTGTTTAAATCAGGAAGTTTTTCTTTAGCAATCTCTTCGATTTGTTGGTGATTTATCTGGCCAACAGTTTCCTTGCCGGTCTTACCTGTGCCCTTGGCCAAATTAATTTTTTTCTTGATTAAATCAGAAACAGGTGGAAGTTTAGTAATGAAGGTGAAAGTGCGATCGGTATATACAGTGATTAAAACCGGGATAACGCTCCCTTTTTGCTTCATTGTCCGCGCATTATATTCCTTGACAAACTCCATGATCGGTACGCCATGTTGGCCAAGCGCAGGACCAATAGGAGGCGCCGGGGTTGCCTCTCCCGCCTTAATATTTAATTTAATGATTGTTTTAACTTTTTTTACAGCCATATGTTTTTATAAACCTTATAAAGATAATAAATTTTTATAATTTCGCAATTTGTAAAAAGTCCAGTTCCACTGGTGTTTCTCGCCCAAAAATTGAAACCAAAACTTTAACTTTGCCGCGTTCCTCATCGATTGATTCGATTGATCCTAAAAATTCAGCAAATGGGCCGTCTATAATTTTGACTGCTTCTCCAGCGGTGAAATTTGATTTAAATTGGGGGGCGGCTTCTTCGGTGAATTTTTGAATTGTTTTAACTTCATCTTCGGATATTTCAGTTGGTTTATTACCGACTCCAACAAATGCCGTTACGCCAGGCGTGGTTCGGACGGCAAGCCATGAATCGTCAGTCAGAATCATCTTCACGAGGATATAACCCGGGAAAATTTTCTCTGTAATTGATTCCTTTTTTCCTCTTTTGATAGCGATTTTATTCCTGATCGGAACAAGAATGTCAAAAATATAATCTTTTAAATTAAGATTGCCTATTCTTTGTTCTATTGCCGATTTAACCTTGTTTTCGTGGCCTGAGTAGGTGTGCACGATATACCACTTGGCTTTTAATTGGTTGTCATTTTGAGTTGTTGTAGCAGTTGTCACTTCTTCCATAAGAATAACTAGATCTTTAAGAAAGAAAAAAATATTTTT
>JBGSIU010000038.1:0-9585 GCA_041742375.1 Patescibacteria group bacterium | reverse complement strand
TTGTTGCCGTAGGACTCCACAACTATCGCGTTAAAGAGAGATACGCATTAAAATTCTGTCAAGTTTAACAAAAAAGTAGAATTAGGAGAAAACTGTCTGCAAAATATTTGCAAACAAATTATTTTGCAAGGAGTTTATTATTAACAACTAAAAAGTTTGCGCTTTTTTTATATTGTTGATGTTTTTATTTTAAAGCAGCCGCCAAAAAATAAAGAGCAACTTATATAAAAAACTAAAAAATCATGTCTGCCCGCTTCAAAAAAGTTTTTTCCACAGTTTTAATCTCCTTCATGGTGGTTAGTACTTTATCCCCAACATTAACTCTTGCGGCAGCTAAAACCACCACAGAAAAGCGGCTTGATAATTTGGAAGTGGTTGTTTCTTCATTAAATAATAATTATGGCGGCATTTCAATTCTTGACACATCAGTTTTAAATTTAATCCGCAACCCATCATTTGAAAGCGCAGATGGTGCCGGCAAGCCAAGAAACTGGAATTATCAACTATCTTCCGACACAGGAAACACATTCCGTTCAGCCGAAGGCATCCGCTCAAATTCATCCGGCGCCGGATACGGCTTAAAATTTAAGGGAGGTTTTAAACCAGAACTTGGTATTTCTCAGCCAACCGCCAAGACACAACCGGAGAGGAATTACACTCTTTCCGCGTATGTGAAATTTGTCAATGTGCCAAGTGGTGCAAAAGCAAAACTTGGTTTCTGGAATGAAAAAGATAATAAATATGGCCCCATGAAAGAAATTAAAGCGCCATCTTCCGGCACCAAAGATTGGGTGCGCTATTCAACCACGGTGAAAACAGTTTACGACCATCCAGCCTCAACCAAAAATTTCTTCCCCATGATTGAGGTGCGCGGGCTTTCAACCGGTGCAGTCTACGTTGATGACGTTAAAATGGAAGAGGGAACTGTGATGAGCACATTTAATTCAGCCTCATCTCGAGGTGGAAGCGCAGTTGAAATGCTTGGCGCAGGTTCAATTTTGGCAGATGAAAATGGAAATTTATACCCAGCCGAATCTGGGGTTGGTTCGCTTGGCACAGCTTCAGCTCGCTGGGATAGCCTTTGGCTTGCAAATGACATTAATTCTGATGGTGGCGCCACTTTTGCCGAAGATGTGGCAATAAACGGCGATGATTTAACCTCAGATGGAAATTTAACAATTAATGCCGCAGGCTATGTCCGCATCGGTGATGACGGCACGCCGGGAACTGCTACGGGAGATGATGATTTGTATGTCCAAGGAGATTTGGAAGTGGATGCCACGTTCACATTGGGTGGCAACCTCACTTTTCAAAATGGGGAATATATCACAAATGTGACTGATGATTTATTGCAGTTTTACGGCGGCGGCGGAACGGATAATACGGATTTGACAATGAATCTTGATGGAACTTACCCAATTTTATCCTCAGCAACAGATGTATATGTTGGAGTTGATGAAGACATGATTTTTGTAGGCGCACAATCAATCACGACTTCAACTGGAACATTGACGGTTGATTCAAGTGATGCTGATGTGAGCGTTACCTCGGGAGATGACATTTTGATGACTCCAACTGATGATATCACCGCCACTCTTGCGGCCGGTGGACAAGTTGTGATTGACGGAGCAACAACCGCCAACACAACAACGACAGGAGTGATTGATTTAAATGTGGGAGCGGGAAATGCGGCTGTGATTGGTCAAGATATTGCATTAACACAAAATGATGGAGCGACTGCGGCAACAGATGCAATTGCGCAAAACATTTTGTTAACTGCTAATGATGCAGACGGCGATATGTTCGGTCTTAAAATTACTAGCGCAGCAACAACCGCCGCCGCCGCCGGAAGCTACACGGGAATTCTTATTGATAATGCAGAGAATGTTGCCGACACAATGAGTGATGCGATTTTGATCACAGCGACCACTGACACTGCCATAACTGATGCAATTGATGCTTCAGATGCAGAAATTGTTAACGCTTTAAACATTGGCGCCAATTTAATTGAAGGCACCAATTTTGATGTGGCGACAACAGGAAATATTACGGTGCAGGCAGGATATGGGCTTGATACAAATGCGGCAAGCGGCACATTAAATCTTGGCGTCACAAATGCAACAGCTGTGAATCTTGCTTCCGATGCAACGGCAGCTGATGTAATTACAATTGGAAATTCTAATGCTTCAACCACTCTTGCGATCACTGGCGGCAATGATTGGAGCGTTGGAACAGACGGAGCAGCAGTGTTTTTGTCATTAAATCTTGGAGGCGGAGCTGTGACTGATATTTTGTCAACCACTTCTTCAATTGATTTTGGGGCAACCGCGGCTAACACTTGTGAGGATTCGGCGGAAATTGCCTTAGCCAATGCGGCAGTGGGAGATTCAGTTCATGTGGGTACGCCTGCGGCGCCAGCGGCAAATTCGGCCATTGTGGGTTTTGTGAGCAGCGCGGGTAATGTGAAAGTTCGCCGATGCAATGTTTCAGTTGCTGCGTTAGCTGATCCAGCCGCTGAAACATACAGAATTACGGTGATGAAATTCTAAAATGTGATATACTTGGCCTCATGAAGAAAAAAAATAATTTGCAACTGATTATTATTGGAATTATGCTTGCCGCCATTATTTTGGCGGCGGGATTTTTTATTTTTAAAGACACAATTTTTCAAAAATTCAACATTTCTTTGCCATCTTCTTCGAAAAATTATCAATCAGTTTTCCTCACTAATAATCAGGTCTATTTTGGCAAATTGTCAAATGAGGATTCTGCTTATCCCATTCTTCATGATGTTTATTATTTAAAAAAAGTGACAGATTCAGCCGGGAACAGCAAACTGGAACTTGTGAAACGAGGAAAAGAGCTGCATGCGCCGGAGGATGGCATGAAAATTAACAAGCAGAACATTTTAATGATTGAAAATTTAACCGAGGATTCGGCGGTTTATAAAGCAATTGTGAAAGCTCAAAATTTAAAACCAGAGGAAATGGACAAAATCAGTGCAGAAACATCACAATCTGAAAACGCCCTTCCTCCATCTGAAATGGCCACACCGAGCGCAAATGTTCAAGGCGCCTCGACTTCGGCTACGGCGCCGGCTGTAGGAAGCCGCCTTGTGAAAATTAAAGACAGCGAGGTTGGTTTTCTTCGCGTGCGCGCGAAACCAGATGCGGCGTCCGCCGAGGTTGGCCGCGTTTCTCCCGGCCTTTATTTCAAGGTGGTGGCTGAAGAAAACGGTTGGGTGCAGATTGAGTTTAAAGTCGGCCAAAAAGGCTGGGTCTCCTCCCAATATGTGAGCGTGGAATAATCTCCTTCTTGACAATAGGTCTAAGAAAGGTCTAAATTAGGTCTAATTAGACCTAATTAATTGGTCTTTGCTAAAAAAAATTCAAGAGGGATGGCGTGCAAATTGCCTTTTTTCCAAAGGGAGTTTTTGGTGATAATAGTGAGTTTTTCTTTGGGAAAAGCGTTGGTAAACCAAGCAAAATCAGTTGGTGCCACATGGTTTTGATATTTCACTTCATAAAATTCAAAATTACGGTTATTTGGCACAACAAAATCAATTTCCTGATTTTTGCCGTTGCGGCCAAAATAAGTCGTTCCAAATCGTCTTTTAAGCTGGATTGCCACCATATTTTCCACAATCCGTGGAAGAAAAATCGTATCCGTGAGTTTTTTTTCTGAAAAAGAAAACTGTTCGTCTTTCATGTTTTCCACCTTGGCGAGCAGACTTAATAAAATAAAATTATCATAGAAATAATATTTGCGGTTTTTTTTAGGCAATGTCTTTTTTTGTGCGATTTCAAAATGATCAACGTTAAAAATAACAAATATTTGATTTAATATGTCCAGATATTCAAAGGCTGTCACAAAAGAAGCGAGATTGGCCTGCTTGGCAATTTCAAAATAGGAAAGGGGAGTTGTCATAGAAAGAAGCAATTTTTTAAAAATTAAATCCGCAGTTTTCTCATTTTTTCCAAGCTTGTGCAAATCGCCAATGATCCATGAGATGTAAATGTCAGCAATGTCCGAGCTGATAAACTTATTTTTATAATATTCATTAATGACCGTTGGAAAACCGCCGGTTAAAAGATAATCATGAAAAAGAGATTTTAAACGTGGTAAGTTAAAATTTAATGCTTTAGTTTGAGGTGACACTAAACTGATAAAATCAGAAAAAAGAAGTGGCAGAAAAACCACATCTTTTTCTTTAATGCGGCCGCGCCGTCCCGGCAATCTTTCTGACGAGAATTTTAAATCTATTGTTGAGGAGCCGGTTAAGAAGAAAAGAGTTTTTTTGCCCCAAACGCCTTCTGCAAAATCTTTGATAGTTCTTTGCCATTCCCGCACAAAAGAAATTTCATCCAAAAAGACATAAAAAAAATCGCCCTCGCCGCCAAATTCTTGAAAATAGGAATTGATAATTTCATGCAGTTCTTTGAAATCAGAGATAGTGTTTAATGAATAGTAAAAGATTGATTTTGGGTTAACTTTTTCCTGCACGAGCAGTTGTTTAATGATTTGTTTCACCAAGGTTGTTTTGCCGATTTGGCGTGGACCGCGAAGCGTCATCACGCCGGAGATCTTTTTTGGGAAAGATTTGATTAAAGGATGTTGGTATTGGAATTTTCTTTCTTCAAGTTCTCTTAACTTATCATCGGCCATGATAAGTTCAACTTCTTCCCACCAGGGATTTTTTTGTCTTAAATCAGGTAAGTCAACGATATTTTGCATAATTGATAGTTATGCTTATAACACAAAAAAGCATAATTGTCAATTATCCAACCCAAAAGATTTTTGCTGCTAAAAAGACAGCGTAAACCGCAAGAAGAACCGATCCTTCAACTCGCGATAAATTCCTCTTACTTTTGGCAAAGAGCCAAAAAAGAAGAAGCCCAACAAAGAAAATCGTAAATGTGGCAAAGTGGGAAGTGTCGCCCAAATTAAATGGCCCGACAATTAAAGTTAAAACGCCGAAAATCAAAGTGTTGGCGGCGGCGCTACCAAGATAGTCGCCGATTGCAATTGCCTTAGTTTTTTTCCAGGCCGAAAAAAAGGCAAGCGCGGTTTCCGGAATGTCAGACCCCAAAGACAAAATTAAAATGCTAATTAAAAACGGCGCCACGTGAAGATTGCTGGCAATAAACATAGTCTGCAAAACCAGTTCGCGGCTTGCCAAAAATAAAATTGCGGCGGCGGCCACGATTTTAATTAAATCAATGATTTCCGCGCGTTTTTTCTTAACAAATCCTTCTTCAATTTTTTCGATAAAACCCTGGCGGCGTTCGATTAAATAAAAAAGCAGGAGGTATGCCAAAATCATCACTACCGCGTCTTCACGCGTCACCACGCCGTCAATAGCCGCAATAAACGGCAGAAAAATCACAAAAAGGCAAAAAGCCAGAATGCGGGGCGCAAGTTTATGGTCAGTGCCAACACCTTTTCCGATAATTGCAAGAATCGGAAAGACAAATAAAAAAATGATAATTGTTGCGCCATAAAGCGTGCCGGCAAAAATTTCGGGTTCGTTGTCTGCGGCGGCGTTAATGCTGATGAAAAGTTCAGGCAGGGAAGTGGCAAGCCCGAGAATGAAAAAGGAAACGGCAAAAGAAGAAAGGCGCAGCAGATGGGCAAAAGATGAAACAGTGGAAATAATTAATTTCGCCGCAAGCCAGATTGCGATCAGGGAAACAAGAAAAATAATTAAATTTATGGTTAACACGATTTGATTATAACAATTTCTTTAACCTTGCAAATATGAGGAGTCGGTTTATGGTGGTTCCCGGGGGCCAGCAGGTCATGAGGGCTAAATTTTCACCCTTAACATCCGGATTTAAATAGCTCACCTCTTGCGGACTAACAATTTTTTTCTCCCGCACCGCGTACACATATTTCTTTTTTTGGTAATAAATAAATATTTCGTCATTTTTTTCAAGTTTATTTAATAAATAAAAGACGCCGTTAAAGCGGTTTGCCTCAAGCGGGCTTCCGGCCGAGTGGGCAAAAAGAAAAATCTGGCCGTTTTCTCCGGGAAAAGAGGAGCCGGCGGCAGCCGCCACGCCTTGGGATAGCGCACGCTGATATTCTGCGGAATTTGCAGGATTAACCCCGGGAACAATGCGGGCATTGGCGTTAATTTTCGGAATCACCACGGAAAAATCTAAGCTCACCGGTTTAATTTGCTGGTTTAAGTTTGGTTTATGAAGGCGATAGGAAATTTCCTGAGAAATGATTGGAGAAAAAACGCGCAAGAAAATGAATGCGGCAAGAATTAAACTTAAACCTGCGCCGAAAAGTATAAGTCGCCTCATGCTTCTTATTTTACTTGTTTTTCGCGAATAATTTCAAGCCGAAGAAAATGGCGGCTAAGCCAAGGATTGATAGGCCGCCAAAAAGCGTCCAATTAATCTTGCTTTTTTGTGTATTTTTGGTTTCTGCGCCAAGGATTTCTTCGCTTTTTTCTTCAGATTTTTCTTTGTTTTCTTCAGATTTCTCTTCGCTTTTTTCTTCTTTTTGTGTTTTTTCTTCATTTATTTCGGTTTCTTCTTCAGAATACGTTTCAGAATAGGTTTCGCCTGAGGAAACAACGATTGGCGCGGCAGTTTCACCGCTTGAAACTGTTTTGGTGATTGTCGTCACAGTGACATGAGTTTCGCTGTCGCCCACGACGCCTGAACCGTTGCCGGCCGCATCAAATGCACGAATGGCAAAGTAATAATTTTTGCCGCAGTCCGGGGCGGCGCCTTGCCATGAACCGTTTTGGTTTGAACCAATGTTGACGATTCCCACGCGTGTACCGTCATCAGTTGAGAATGAGGTGTTTTCTGAGCGATAAATTCGCACTTGGGTTGTTTTTCCGCCGTCATCTGATGTTTTAAAGCTGATTTTATAATCACAACCGCTTTTTTCTTTGCGATATTCGCTTGGTGTGCCTGGGCCTGTGGTTTTGTAATCAACGGTGATTATGCCTTCGCTTTCGCTTGTCACAGAGACGCCATTTGACGAAGCTGTGGCATAAAATTGATATGTGCCTTCTTTGTTAATCACGCTTGAGTCAACTGGGCAATTTGAGGTGTTTCCACCGGCCGAGATCGCGATGTCACTGCCGAATTTAGAAAAATCAGCGTTATCCGGCCCTTTTTTATAGCAGGAAACCGTGATTGGCTGGGGAGCGGGTGACGTGTCCAAGACAACAAAAATTAATGGAAATGTGTCTTGATTGGTTGGGCTTTTTGGCTGTTCAAGGCGGATTGATAAATTGTTAGCCGCCAATGCATTTTTCGGCATCGCTGAGGCTAAAAGCAAAGCGGTTAACAAGACAACAACAAGGTTTTTTTTCATTTTTGAGGCAAAAATTAGGGCTGAAATTCCGGCCGCAGCCAAAATTAAAGCGATAACAAGCCACAATGTTTCGGCACCGGTTGCCGGTAATGTTGATGCGCCAAGAACTTCTTTTGTTTCTTCGCGTTTTTCTTCTTTCACGGCGTCAACCGAAATTGAACCGGTTGTTTGGTTGTCACTGATTAAATTAACCTGAGTTCCCACGAAATTTTCATCAACGTAGCCTGTCGGAAGAGCGGTGGCCAAAATACGCACCTTTTGGTCGTTTGGTTCATCGCTTCCTATTGCTCCCTCAGCCCAGGCAACGTCTTTGTAAAGGCCAAGGCGTTGGTCATCTGCAATATCGGCCATGTAGGTTAAGGTGATTATTTCATCTTCTGCCATATTGCCAAGAGTCCAAGTTCCCGGCGAGGCATAAGTTGGTTCTGGAATTGATAGCTCGCCGCGGGTGTTGGAAACTGCTTTCCAAGAGCCTTGGCGATAGGAAAATCCTTGAGGTAATAAATCTTTTGCCAAAACGTTCAAAACGCGGCCATTAACTGCCTGAATTTTAATTGTGTATTCAACATCGTCTCCTGGCCTTAAATCCTGCGGCCAGCGGTTATTTGATTTGGCAATTACAAGTTCTGGAATTTCCGGCTCCACAATTTCAGTTTGAATATTTCCCACATAACACAATGTAGTTGCGCCATCTCTTACAACCACATCGTGTTGATTATCGGGATCTATCGGTGTTGAAACCTCATTCACGCAATAAATATTTGTTTGCTCCCAACCTTCTTGAATTTCTTCGCTTAAAATATAGTTTCCTGCAGGAACCTCAAATATTGCTTCGCCGTTTTCATTGGTTGTTTCTTCTTCAAAAATGCCTTCATCTTCATTTTCAAGCCTCATAATCCAATTGCTTAATTTTTCCTCATCCGCGCCGCGCATAAATCCATTTCCATCAACATCGTTAAATTTTGTGACAATGACTGCCGGGTCGCTTCCCTCATCGGCTTTGGGGACAAAAATTGGGACTTCTTTTTGACCGCTTCCTGAATCAAGCCTCACATGAAGCGAGGCGCCTGGCCAACCTGAGGCGGTGTCGCTTAAATGAGTGTTCCAATAGATAATTGCCTGTTTTTCGGTTGATTGAAATGAAAAGATATAATTTTGGCAGGTTTCTCCGGCACCGCAGTCAACGGTTGGATTTAGCGGGTCAATGTTAAAAGTAAGATTAGTGGCGTTAAGATCTGCCGGAAGTGGGGCCTCGCGGTTAATGCCGTCGTATCCGAAAGCTTCATTTTGATCATTAATGTAGTCATATTGAATATTAACAGAATATGTTTCGTCATTTGACTCTTCAGGTTCAAGTTTGTCCATGATTAAGCGGAAAGGAACATTGTCTCCTTCGGTATAACAATCCTGATCTCCACCCTGGCAGAGATTTCCGGTTGTCCATTTGGCCTCCGGGTTAAGCGGATCTTCACCAAAAACTAACCCTTGAAGGGTATAGTTTAATTTTGATCCTAATGTGGTGTTTAACCTTTCTCCTGTTATTTCGCCATTTAAGAAAGCGGTTTCTTCTTTATTTAATTCAAGGCTTTCGGCTTCTTCTTCTAAAACCAGGCTCAAATCGCTAAGGCTAAAATTGCCGTTTTTCTTGACATATCTTTTGGCATCAAGCCAATTTGCGTTTTTGACTGATACTTTAAGAACGGCTCGGATGACTTCGTGGGGAACACAATCGTTCTGAGAACAGGTTCCGGCATAGATTTCTTTCACAAATTCATCTCCAGCTTTGATTTCTGCATTACCTGAAACTTTTTCAATTTTTTCCGGAGTTTTGTAATAAAGAGCGTAAGCGACTTCGCCTTCGCCGCGGATTTTTAAGATGAAAGAGTTAGCTTCTTGGCTAAAGGAAAGCTCAGAAGAAGCTGCTGGAGCGGCAATTGCGGCAAAATTGAGCACGCCTGCAAAAGCTGATTGAAAAATAAAAGCAACAAGGATTAATAAAATCCCGGCTTTTTTAAAGAGTTTCTTTGAAACGTTATTCATATTGTTTTGATATTTTTAGGCAGGGATTGATATTTTACGATATACTTTGGTGTATTTTATATGTAAGTCTTGCCTAATTAAAAATGAGCCTGAAATTTTGTTGCGACTAAACCAAAAATGATGCCATATTTTTCATCATTTTTGAGAGTTTTCTTGTTGCAATAAAAATGGCGTAAGTCAATAATTACAATTGTTATGAAAGTA
>JBGSIU010000037.1:0-35427 GCA_041742375.1 Patescibacteria group bacterium | reverse complement strand
GCAGAATACATTTATGGTTATGTGAGTTATTACAACAATGATAGAATTGTTACCAAATTAAAAATGAGTCCAGTTAAATTTAAACAAATTTTAATGCAGGATTGTTAAGAATTTGTTCATCAAAAATGGGGTACTTGACACTTTGTGCATTTATGGTAAACTGATAATAACTATAAAAATAATTTATAATAACAAATTTCTATTTCCTTAATATTTAGACATTAGATATTAAAAAATTATTTAGAAATTAGGATTTAGAAATTTGAAATTGTCAAAACATGAATCGTCTTCAAAACAAAATTGCTATTGTGACAGGAGCATCAAGCGGAATTGGTGAAGGTATTGCCAAAATGTTCGCGGCTGAAGGCGCCACGGTTATTTGCGCCTCAACGAATGAAGAAAAAGGAAATCGAGTGGCAAATGAAATCGTCGCAGCAGGCGGACAGGCAGAATTTGTGAAAACCGATGTCTCAGATTTTTTTCAGGTGGAAAGCTTAATGAAAAAAGTAGTTTCGAAATATTCGAAGTTAGATATTATGGTCAATAATGCCGGAATTTTAAAATACGGCAGTGTAATTGACTGCTCACTTGAAGATTGGAAGAGAGTTTTAGCGGTGAATTTAGATGGTGTATTTCACGGTGTTAAATGCGCGGGCGTTGTCATGAAAGAATTAAAAATTGCAGGGTCAATCATCAATACAACATCGATTGCAGGATACCGTGGTTTTCCCGCACTTGCCGCTTATGCTTCTTCAAAAGGCGGCGTGATTCAACTCGCAAGGAGCGCCTCACTTGACTTGGCGCCTTTTAAAATTCGCGTTAATGGGATTGCGCCTGGAATGATAAGGAGTGAAATGACAAAAGGAATTGAGGAAAATCCAGAACAACTCAAGCAAACTCTTGCTGGGATTCCGCTTGCCATGTCTGGTGAGCCCGAAGATATTGCGGCAGCTGCAGTATATTTAGCCTCAGATGAATCTCGTTATGTCACCGGCCAAATTCTCACAGTTGATGGCGGCTGGACCGCAAAATAAATTTAAATTTTCCCCGCTCGTTCTGCCCGCACCCGGTCAACACGGGTGAGATATTTTTTGCGAAGCCTCAAATTTTTGGGCGTGATTTCTAAAAATTCATCTCCGCCAATTAAATCCAAAAATTGTTCAAGCGATGGGTTAAAAGGCGGCACAAGCTGAATGGCCTTATCTGAATTTTCCGTATGCATATTAGTTAATTTTTTTGATTTGCAGGGATTAATTTCCATATCCTGATGCCGTGAGTTTAATCCGATAACCATGCCTTCATAAACATCAACGCCTGCGCCGATAAATAAAACACCTCTCTGTTGGGCGCTGTCCAAACCGTAAGCCACGCTTTTTCCCGTCTCGGTTGAAATAATCGCGCCATTTCTCATTCTCTCCATTTCGGGTGAAAGCGGAGCATAGCCGGAAAATTCAGCATTAATAATTGCTGTTCCGCGGGTTTTTGTTAAAAGCGAATTCCTGATTCCAAGGCTGTTGCGTTGTGAATTTTTATATTTAAATTTAACCTGTTGGTTTTCTTGATTCATGTCAATCAATTCGCCGTGCCTCGTTCCCATCTCTTCAGTAACGGCGCCGATGAATTCTGCCGGAACATCAATATGGGTAATTTCAAATGGTTCAGAACCGTCTTTAATAATCACTTCAGGTTTGCCAATTTGAAGCTCATAGCCCTCGCGGCGAAGCGTTTCCAGAAAAATAGCCAAGTGAAGTTCGCCTCTTCCCGCGATTTCAAACGAATCTCCCACATATTCAATTTTCAAGCCAATATTTGTTTCTTTTTCTTTTTCAATTCGTTCTTTAATTTGGCGCGATGTTGTGAATTTCCCTTCACGGCCGGCTAGGGGAGACGTGTTTGGGCCAATCTTAATCTTTAACGTAGGAGGCGAAATATGGATTTTTGGTAAACCGACTTGGAGCTGAGGCGAAGTCACGGTCATGCCGATTTCCAGCTCATCAATTCCGGC
Organism: Patescibacteria group bacterium; assembly: GCA_041742375.1. Taxonomy (GTDB): domain Bacteria; phylum Patescibacteriota; class Microgenomatia; order JBGSIU01; family JBGSIU01; genus JBGSIU01. Next base: position 33,422 of record JBGSIU010000037.1, on the reverse strand, counting down.
AAGCTGAACAATGTCGCCGGATGTGGCCTTTTCGCTTTCGACGCGTTTCAATCCGAGGCTGGTGTAAATTTTTTCCACCCTGAAATTTTTAATTAATTTTTCTTCGTCCATCAAAGACACCCAATCATTGATTTTGACTTTTCCCGCAAGAACGCGGCCAATTGCCAGTTTCCCCAAATAGCTATCACGGTCAAAAGTGCAAATTTGCATGACAAACGGTTTTTCTAAATCTTTTTGTCCTTCAGGAATTTCTTTAATAATTGCTTCAAAAAGAGGTTTTAAATTTCCGGTGTGTTTATCCTGGGGAATTTCTTTCCAAGCGCGCGCTTCTTTGCCAATCGCATAAAGCGCGGTATAGTTTAAATGTTCATGGCAAGAGGCAAGTTCTAAAAACAAATCTTCAGTTTGCCGTAAAACTTGAAGCGGCCGGGCATTTTTTTTATCAATTTTATTGACGACGACAATTATTTTTAAATTTAACTCAAGAGCTTTTTTTAAAACAAATTTTGTTTGAGGCATTGGGCCTTCGGCCGCGTCAATCACAAGAACCGCGCCGTCAGCCATGTTTAAAACCCGCTCGACTTCGCCTGAAAAATCAGCGTGGCCGGGAGTGTCGATAATATTTATTTTATAATCCTCGTTATTCTCGCGATAAATCACGGCGGTATTTTTGGCAAGAATTGTGATTCCCCGTTCACGTTCCAGATCGTTTGAATCCAAGATGCATGAAAGCTTCATTTCCGCCTCATTTTCGCGGAAAGTATGAGATTGCTTTAAAAGCCCGTCAACAAGCGTGGTTTTGCCGTGGTCAACGTGGGCGATAATGGCAATATTTCGAATGTTCATACCTTATTTTACCACAAAAAAACACATATTAATTGCGTCGGCGCGCTTTTTTTCACAAGAAGATCAATAATTTGAAGCTATGGATGAATCACGGTGCCAAAAAAAGGCTTCTCGTCAAGGATGTTTTGCAGGTTATCTAAGTTATGGCCATTGACAATAAACACGCTGATATTAATTTCTTCGGCTAGTTTTGAGGCGATTGGATCAAATGGTGTTTCCAGCCTTGGCGTCCATTCATTGCCAACAATCTTGCGGTAATTTGTCCAAGAAATATCAGAAATCGGTTTGGCATTCTTATCTTTTTTTGGATCAGCGGTGTACACCTGATCAACATTGCTTAAATTAATAACTTTGTGGGCGCCGTAGTCTTCAGCTAAAATGACGGCGTCATAATCAGTTGACCAACCTGGTTTCCAGCCGGCGGCAATAATCACAGGTTCATCAACTTTCTCAATGCGGCGATAATTATCAATGATTCTGGGCGTGGCGATGTCACGGAAGATAGTGCGGATTAAATGAGCATTAAGCCTTGTGCAGTGAATTCCAAGCCAGTCAAGATCTTCGTCAACCACTTGATCATCGGTTGCCATTTTGGCGGCTTGGTTATATTTTCTGTTTGTGCCGCCGCCGCCGCAAACAATGAAAAACCGGCGGCTTTTTTTAATCTCACGGCGAATAAATGCGTTAAATTTGTTTAAATATTCGCCGTCCACTCCGTCTGGGACAATGAGTGATCCGCCAAGGGAAAGAATAAAGGTTTCTTTAAATTGTGAACGCATAAGTTAATAATTGTTCAATATTCTATCTTTCATAAGTGATTGTACGCTTTTTGCAAGGGTTTTGTAAAGGGCAATTTTTATTGACTTTTAATATGCAAAATGCTAAATTGAAGACAAGATGGAAAAAAATAATATAGAGGAAAAACCTATTGTGATCCAGCCGGAACAGTTGCGAACGCTTATTGAATGGGATGCGCCGGCGCGGCCTTTTAAGGCGCGCGACCGCGAATTTTTCCGCACCATTGCCTCTCTTTTAATTTTAATTGCCGTGATTCTTTTTTTTGCGCAACAATTCATGTTAATTTTGGCCATAATTGCAACAGCTTTTCTTGCCTATGTGCTAAACACAGTGCCGCCAGGGGATGTGCATCATAAAATAACAACTCAGGGAATAACAACCCAAAATGCTCCGGGACTTGGTTTAGGTGTGCTTGCCTCATCAACCTATTCATATGAATGGAAAAAGCTGAAAAGTTTCTTTTTTTCTGAAAAGCATGGGGCAAAAATTTTAAACGTGGATACAGTCAACAAATTTCCCGGTCGCCTGATGCTTCTTCTGGGATTGCAAAATCAAGATGAAGTCAAGCAAATTATTTCAAAATATTTGCTCTACAAAGAACAAGCTCCAATTTCCTGGCTCGATAAGGCTTCTTCTTGGCTTTCCCAAAAAATCCCGCTCGAGAACGAGTTAAAATAGGTTATAATATGATAACTTAATTGCCCTCGTAGCTTAATTGGATAGAGCATTGGATTGCGGATCCAACGGTTGGCAGTTCAACTCTGCCCGAGGGCACCAAGTGGCGCGATGGCGAAGTGGAAACGCGGAAGTCTGCAAAACTTTCATGCAAGGGTTCGATTCCCTTTCGCGCCTCAAATGCGCATGTAGTTCATCGGTAGAAAGCCCCGCACTAAATGGGCTATTAGTTCATCGGTAGAACGCTTACCTGATAAGTAAGAAGTGTCAGGTTCGACTCCTGAATAGCCCACACTTTCCTTAAAATTGGTGCGGGGAGGTGGATGGTTCCCCGCCTGCAATTGCCTGCCTGCCCGCATTGCCTTGCAAAGCATGGCCGGCGGGCGGCAATAGCCGCTGGCGGGCAGGGACTCCATCCATGCGCACCTTTCCCTCTTTTTCTCCCCTTTACATTCCTCTAATTTTCCTCTATAAATACTAATCACAAGTTCTATGAAACAACCGATTTGAAGTTTACCCCAGATTCAACGAAATATATTTATTGCAAATTTAAAAAAAGCGAAATATATTTCCTGACTAGCTGGGGTTTTTATTTTAATGAAAATATTTGTTGGAAATTTAACAGAAGGGTCAGCCACATACATTAAGGGCATCAAAGACGAACAAGAAAGAGAGAGGTTGATTAAAGAAGACAATGGTTTAGCTGACAGATTTCTTTTCTCATGCGATGACAACACAATTTTGATTACGCCTTGGAAAATTAATCAGGATTTCAAATCCGATACGGAAAGAATATTAAACTTGAAAAACATCATAAATTTAGCGCCGATAAATAACACCGTAGCATTGTCAAAAGACATTGAAGATGACAAGGAATTATTTAAAAAATTGGCAGCTCTGATTAAAGAAGCAAATGCAAGAGGGGAGACGGTTTCGATATTTGCCTATTGCAACACTTTGGAATTTCGAAGCTTAATATTGGAGCTGAAAGAGCGCAACTGTCAATTTGAGACGCCGGAGATGCCGGAGAGAGAATTTTACTGGACGGTTGCATTTTTGGACAGCAAAGGCGGTTTCCGGCAAGTGGTCCAAATGATTTCCGGTTGGAAAAAAGAAGTTAAAATGCCTTGGGGAATTATCTGTGCCCGGCCGGCCGAAGCGCGCAAAATCGGCCGCATTCTTTTTAAACAAGGAAAAGGGTTTGTCGTTAAAACAAATTGGGGGCAAGCAGGGGAGGGCTTAATGATTATCCGCCGCAATAACGGATTTGCAGAATATGAAGATGCATCGAAATTTTTAAAAGCTCAATTTGAAAAAGAAGACTATTGGGAGAAATATCCAATTATCATTGAAGAATTTATTCCGCCGGATTTAAAAATTGGCGGCGGAGCGCCAAATGTCGAATGTTTTATTGATAAAAACGGAAGGCCGCAAGTTTTATACACTTGCGGGATGAGGATGACTCGCGAGGGAGTTTTTAAAGGCGTTGAGATTGGAAAAGATGCCCTTCCCAGCGCGATTGATAAAAAAATTCGCCAGGTTGGAAAAGTTGTTGGCGAAAATTTTTCTGAATTTGGCCTAAGAGGTTTTTATGAAGTTGATTTGCAGGCCGGGCTTGATGGAGAACTGTATTGCCTTGAAGCCAACATCCGCCGAACCGGCGGAACCCATGTTTTTGAAGCGGCACGGCGCATGTTTGGGGCTGATTTCTGGAAAAATAAATATTTTGTTTCCAATAACTTTTATGTCCATGAAGCTTTAAAATCGATGAGTTATGAAAAACTGAAAGAAGTTCTTGCTGAAATTTTATATCCGATTAATAAAAAGCCAGCTGGGTTAATCCCCACAATTGTTAATGTCCTGCCGCTTTCCGCCATCGGCTACATTGTTCTTGGTGATTCGAAAAAAGACACGGAAAAGATTGAAGAAAAGTTCAAAGAAATACTAGATAGATATGCAGGAAAAAAGTAAGTAAGGTTTTACAAAAAATAGATAATTGTGAAGGTTAAACCCAACCAGAGCAAAACTGTGGAAAGAAGAGGAATATCGCTAGTTAAAATTTTCTCCGGACTTTCTCCTTGCGCTTTTTCATAAATAAGCTGCATATAGCGCATTACTCCGTAGAGAACAAGAGGAACGGTCACCATAATCCATTTCCGCTCTGCCAGTTCCGGCAAAAATTCAGTTGAAAAAATTGTTACCTTGGGAGAAAAAACTAACCGGATTGGCTTTTCAAAAAAAGTATAAGAAATATATGTAAGCCAAGTTGAAAAAGCGAACATCGAAGTATAAGCATCAAGCAGCCTTTCGCTGTAATGAACCAATGTATGGCGCGTTTCGGCAAGTTTATCTGATTTAATCGAAAGAAGAAGCGTCAGTTCGGCGCGCCGCTTGCCAATGGCCAAAAACATCGAAAGGGAAATTGCGCAAAGTGAAAGCCAAATTGAGATATGATATCCCGTGGCCATTTCGCCGGCGTAAATTCTTAAGATATACCCGACAGCAATAGTCATGATATCAATCACTGTAATATTTTTAAGAACCAAAGAATAGGCAATTTGAAGGATAAGATAAACAATGATTATCGCAAAGAATGAATTATTAATAGAAAATGCAAGAGTTAAACCAATAATCACAAGGAGAATTAAAATCACAACCGCCAAATTAAAAGGAATGCGGCCTGATGCAATCGGACGCCGTTTTTTATACGGGTGAAGTTGGTCTTTCTTAAAATCGATTAAATCGTTAAAATAATAAGTGGCAGAAGCGATTGCACAGAAAGCCATAAATCCTCTAAAGCTTAATTGAAAAAGATCCGGATTAAAAAGCTGACCGGTGAAGAAAACTGTTGTAAAAACCGCGGCATTTTTTATCCATTGCCTTGGTCTTGCCTCTTTAAAAGCATAGAAAAGAATTTTAGCCACAGAATAATACCAAAGAAAAATATGACTATTAAAATGATAAAAAATATTTTTTCCTTTGGTGAAACAAATAGTGCAATTGTTCCAAGTATAACAGAGAGTAAATAGTAAAACAAGCAAATTCTTCGCCTTCCCCAGCCAGCTTTTAACAGGCGATGATGTAAGTGTTCAGAATCGCCCTTGAAAATTGAATGCCCCTTCCAAATGCGGCGGACAATAGTGAAAGTAGCATCAATAAAGGGGACTCCCAAAACTAAAATCGCTGTGGCCAATTTGCCGCCGGAAAAAATCGCAATAACTGCCAAAAGAAATCCGGCCAAAGAACCTCCGCCATATCCGGGCATAATACGTTGAGGATAAAAATTCCAAGGTAAAAATCCGAAGAATGCTCCGGAAACCACCGCGGCCAGCGTGGCATTTGTCCATTGGCTTAAATCAGTTTCGGTAAATCGAAAAGCAAGAATTGCCAAGATAAAAGCTGAAATTGCGACCACTCCCGGCATTTGGCCGTCAACACCTTTGCTCCAATTAACCATGTTCATCATCCAAACAATCCACACAAGAGCGATAATGTCAGCCAAAATCCAAACGCAATGGGTGCCGCCAAACACAGTGAAGCAGAGAGAAGGTTCATTAAGATAAATAATCTTTCCGTTTATAGGATTATTTATATATGGAATGCCAAGACCGGTGCTAATCACAAATCCAGCCACCAGAAAATTGGCGATAAATCTTGATTTAGGGCTTAAATCAAATTTGTCGTCAAGCAGGCCGATAATAACAAGCGCCGCGCTCCCGATTAAAATTCCAACTATTTGTTTCGTTAAAGGCAAAAAAATAACGGCGCAAATAATAAAGCCTAAGAAAATTGCCAAACCTCCGGCGCGCGGAATTGGTTTTTCGTGGGTATGAGGTCCTTTTCTTTTTTTCGGGTCATCAATAAGGCCAAATTGTTTGGCAAAAAGAATAACAAGAGGAGTGAAGAAGAAAACTAAAACAAATGAGAATAAAAAAGGTTTTAAAAGTAAAGTTTTGAAAAATTGTTCAATCAAACCAGTTTGTAGTTAGTAGTCTGTAGTTGGTAGAAAATATTTTTTTCTACAGACTACTGATTACAGACTACTGACTTTTTATTGTTTCTCCACCTTTTCCGTCACTCTATATTCTAACCGTTTGCCGAGTAACAATCTCGTGTGCGCGTCAAGCCCGGGTAAAGTCGCGAGAATAAAACTTACAACCGGTAAAGATAGCCATTGCAAATATAAAAAAGGAATTTTCCATTTTGGGAATGTTGTTGGCCGAGGAGGCTTCATTTTAGCGTCAACATAAATAATCATTAAAATAAAAATGATCGTTGATGTAAGAATTGCCGAAGAGATATCAGATAGGTTTCTCCCGATAATTGTTCTTGCGAAATTGGGATTAATTAGTGCCGGAATATTTCCTCCAAGAGTTATTAAAAACCAGTTAGTCGGCCACAGAATATGGTCTTCCAAAACATGAAAAATTTTAATGAGTTTATTCCAAAAGGATATTTCCGGATGAAGAAAAAAATTACGAATCACCCATGGATCATCAGAAACTCCCCATGCCCAGCGCTTATTTTGTTCATAATGATTGATGAAAGTTTTTATAAAACTTGAAGACTCTGCGCCATCGGCCATCACCGGCAGATAAATGGGAATGGTTTTTACTTTTTGGCCTTTGTTGAAAAAAGTTTTGAAAAATAGATGATAATCTTCGGGAATCACGTCTTTTCCCCAATAGCCGACTTCGGCGACTGTCTTAAGAGAGAGAGAATAGGTGGAAAAATTAATTAATCTGCCTTCAATTCCAAGTTTTGCAAATGACCACAGGGAGCCAATCGTGTTCATAACGCGCATGGGAAGCGGAATTGCCCAAAAGTTTGAGTAAAACATCACGGCCGCTTGATAAAAATGAAAATAACGGTCTTCATCTGTTAAAAAAGAATGGGTTAAATATGAAAAATAAAATGGATGAAGAAGGGCGTCCGCATCACATGAAGTGACAGTGATAAAATCTAAATCGTCTTTTGTCTTTGCCAAAAAGTTCACAATCTTTTCGCCGGCATAGGCCATGTTTGAAGATTTTCCTTTAACCTCGCCGAGGGTATCCGGATGTGAGGTCACAAGAAGATATTTAAATTCTTTTTCATATTCAATTTTAATTTTTTCAGCAATAACCGGGGCGCTTTCGTCTCGCGCTTCAGTTGCCAAAACCACAATAATTTTTTCATGAGGAAAATCTTGCTTTTTTAGATTATCAAGAGTGTTTTTTAAAACGCCGAGCGGTTCTTTATAGGTGGGGATAATGACCACGTGCTGCATTTTTTCAAAATCAGGCAGCACTCGCGCTTTTTCAAGCCAATTAGTTTGAATGGCGGCTTTCAGCCGGGCATAGCTTTTTAAGGAATTAATGCCCAGCTGAGCCGATTTATAGAGCCAATATATATTGAAAAAAATTAAAAAATAGGCGGCGTATAATGGCTGAATTAACGAAAGCCAGATAGGAAGAGTGATTAGGATATAAGTCGTAATTGGAATCAATATTTCCAGTGCCCGAGTTGTTTTATTAGGGTAAGTCAAGAAAAATTTGCGAAACATAATTATTAATAATTTAAATTATTGTTTTATTGTTTAATTTCTTTTTGATAAATTTTTTCCCACATCTTTGCGATTTTTTCCACAGAATATTTTTGTGCAAAAAGATGCGCTGCTTTTCCCATAGTTATTAATTTTTTTTTGTTTTGAAAAAGAATCAAGATCTGTTTAGTAAAATCATTAATATTGAAAGGTTCTGCAAGCAAGCCTATTTCAGGGTTTATATATTCTGGTAAACCTCGAGCGCGTGCTGCAACAACCGGCAATCCGGCGGCCATGGCTTGGAGCATACTAATGCATTGCGCCTCAGCTGTACTGGCAATGGCGAACATTTCCGCTGCATAATGAAGTTCAATGAGTGATTTTAAATCTAGATAGCCGAAAAATTTGATATTATTATCAAGATGTAGATTTTTAACTTGTTCTCTAAGATTGTTTTCATTGTCGCCAACACCGGTAATAATCAAATTGATTTCGGGGATTGATTTTCTAATTTCAGCTACGGCATTGATTAAAATATCAATATGCTTTTCTCTGGCAAGTCGTCCAGTATAAATGATAGTTTTTTCTGAAAGTCCAAATTTTTTCTTCGCGCTGTTTTTCTGTTCGGTAGAAGGAAGAGCAAACTGATTTGTTTTAATTGGATTTGAAATTACCTGAGAGGAACGATTAAAACCATGATCTTTCATTTCAGTAATAATTGATTGCGAAGGGGCACTTATGAATCGGCATTGATTATAGAGCCAGGAAACATATTTTTGTCCAAGCATGTTCACAATTTTTGATTTTAATAAATAAGGAGTGAATTCTGTGATTGGTGTGTGGTTGGTGCCAATTAGCGGTATGTTTAGCGCTTTAGCAATCATAATCCCTTCGAGTCCTGCACCGAACATGAGATGGATATGAATAACATGAGGTTGAATTTTTTTCAACAGGATAGCGTTTCGAAAAAAAAGCGGTATGGCAATCCGTGATTGACGAGTTGGAGAACCTGGGAATGGAAGAGATGGGAGGCGCTTGATTTCAACATTTTTGCCAAGATCAACTTCATTTTGGGGAATTTTAGCAACATTAAATTCATTTTTAGTTGCTTTCGGCGCAAAAATAATTACATGGTGGCCCAAATTTCCAAATTGTTGGCATGTTGTCATAATAGAATCAGAGATACCGCTTAATTCAGGGTAAAAATTGTCAGTAAAAACAGCGATTCTTAGGGGGTATAATTGATCCATAGTAATATAATTATAGTTTATAATTCATTTGTTAAGCATATGAAAAAAATTCTAATTCTAATGGCCAGGTTTGGCGGTGGTCATGAATCAATTGCTAAAGCAATCAAAGAAGCTCTTATAACATATTCTGGTAATGAATTTCAAGTCTCAATTGAAGATGGGTTCCCCAAGTTGTTCCTTGTCTCTGAAAATTATTCCACACTGATACCTTTATTTAAAGAAAGCTACTACCCTACAAATAATGAAACAATTGCACGAGTTATCAATCTATCAACTGGTGTTTTAGCACAAAGACACTTGGCGAAAATAATTAGAAAAAATAATCCAGATTTAATAATTTCAAATTATCCTCTCATCAACGATGGTATAAAAAAGGTGTTACAAAATATTAAGAAGTATATTCCTTTTTGCGTTTATTTTGCCGATGCAACTAATTTACATCAGCTTTGGTTGACAGAAAAATCTGCCGATGCATATTTTGTTCCAACTCATGAAAGTAGAAAAATTGCATTATCTGGTGGAATCCCTAAAGAGAAATTATTGCAGACGGGATGGATTTTGAGAAAAGAATTTTATGAAAACTCTGAAGAGAATCATTATAAAAAAAATCTAGGTTTCAATGAAAACAAATTTTTAATCTATTTAAGTGGCGGAGGAGATGGTTATGGCAAAATAGAAGAAATTGTGGATGAATTTTTGCATGACAAGTTTTTTATCAAATATTGTCAGTTAGTGGTTATTTGTGGCGCTAATCATAAATTACTAATAAAAATGCAAAAACTCCAGCGTAAACAACAAGACTACATCTTTTCTTTCGGCTACGTTCAGAACGTTTGTGATTTTAAAAAAGCAGCAGATGTTATCTGTTCAAAGGCTGGGCCAAATGATATTTTTGAAAGCATTCTGCTTGGAAAACCTTTTTTTGCCCATAACTTCCTTTGGGGACATGAAGAGGATAATTTCAATTGGGTAAAAAAACAGAACATTGGATTCGCAGAACGTAATCCTGAAAAAATGGTGAAGAAAATTGTTCAAACACTTAAAAATCCGGAAATTTTGAAAGATAAAATTGAAAATGTGAAAAAACTTCGTGAAGAACATCTTAATGCGCCGCAAGTCCTTGTTCAAAAAATCTCAGAATTGTTTAAATTCTAAATATTTTTTCTGCGTTTTTAGTTGTAATATCATTAACTTCTTCAATGCTTATTTTTTTAATCTCTGCGATTTTTTCACAAATAATCTTGATATTTTTGGGTTCATTGCGTTTACCGCGAAATGGTTCTGGCGTGAGCCATGGACTGTCTGTTTCCGTAAGCAATTTGTCTATTGGAGTATGTAGAACAAGTTCTTCATATTTTGTTAACTTACAATCATTGTTCCATTGTTTCATTGTTCCATTGCTAATATTTAGATTATCACTGATTTCTTGCGGATCAACACAAATGTTGTGGTTATTTTTAAATTTTGATTTGTTATTTTGATTTTTCCTGCCCGCCATTACTTGCCGCAAGGCATTGCAGGCGGGGATTTTTGATTTTTGATTTTTATCACAGTAGGTGATAAATCCATCATACCCGATATAAAATCCTGAATCCAAAAATTGTTTTAAAGCGTCAAGTGATCCTTGAAAACAATGGATGACAGACGGAGTCGGTAGTCGGTAGTCAGTAGTTTGTAGAAGTGAGATTAGGTCAGAGTAGGCTTCGCGGCAATGGATGATAAGGGGGAGGGAATATTTTTGGGCAAGTTTAATATGTAGTTTTAATAATTCAATTTGCGTTTTTTTTATTTTTTCCGTAGGGACAGGACTGATGTCCTGTCCCATGGGGAGGGTCGTCAGACCCTCCCCTACGGAGTAAAAATGGTAATCAAGTCCACATTCTCCAATTGCCACGATTTTTTTACCTTCTTTTTTATCTTTCTCAATCATTTCCGACAATTCTTTTTCCACATCAACCACTTTGTCATTCCGGCCTTTAGAGCCGGAATCTATGTAATATTCTTCCGCGTGATGAGGGTGTATCCCAACCGCAGCAAAACAATATGGAATTTCCTCGGCAATTTTGATTGCCCGGCGTGATGAATCAAGTTTGGCGCCGGCATTAATTATTTTTGTCACGCCGGCATCATATGCGGCTCGCGCTACTCCATGATAGTCTTTTTTGAAAGAGTGGAAGTTTAGGTGGCAATGAGTGTCTATCAAGACGATTGCTACATTGTTCGATTGTTACATTGCTAAATATTATTTTTGTGGTTATTAGCAATGAAGCAATGGAGCAATTGAGCAATGTTGTTATACACGTTTAAATAGCGGAACAATGGGTAGTTTGATTTGATTTGTGAACAGAGTTCGAATTTTTACTGACGTTTCAGTTAAAAAAGGCTCCAAATTGAAAGAAATCGATAAAAGCTGTTCGACTGCTTCGATTAAAAAATCTTTTAACTCTTTTTCCTCAAGTTTCCACGGCGTTTCCTGATCAATAAATTTATTTAATTTGGAAATTTCGAGAAAAATATATTTTAAAGATTCATCAAAACGGTAATTTCCCAAATGATTAATAACATCTGGATAAAAAAAGTATTCTTCCTTTAGAGAATGAACATAATTAATATTCGATGACAATTTTGCCAATCGAGAAACTAAATTACCCAAATTGTTGGCAAGATCAGAATTATACACTTCATTAAACCGTGAGTAAGAAAAGTCTCCATCAGCAAAAGGCGGAATTTCGCGAAGAAGATAGTATCTGTTTGCGTCGCAGCCATATTTGGCAACAACATCATTTGGAGAAATAACGTTTCCAATTGATTTAGAAATTTTTTCGCCATTGATTGTGAGATAACCGTGAACGAATTCTTTTGTTGGTCTCGGCAATCCGGCAGACAAAAGCATCCCAATCCAATACACGGCATGAAATCTTAAGATTCCTTTGCCAATCACATGCACGCGTTCGTTGCTATGTTCCCAGTATTTATTGTAGGGACAGACCCCCGTGTCTGTCCCATTCCAATCATAAAACCCAATTGCATTAATATATGTAAGCAGGGCGTCAAACCAAACATACATAATTTGGGTGGGGTCGCCCGGCACCGGTACGCCCCAATTATGGGCACGCTTTACTGATCGCGAGATTGAGAAATCTTCAAGTCCTTGCTTAATAAAACCCAAAACCTCATTTTTTCGGGAAGGCGGATAAATTTTTATTTTGTCATTTTCAATTAATTCCTTAATTTGTTTTTCGTAATTTGACAGGCGGAAAAAATAATTTTCCTCTTCCACAATTTCCGGTTTCTTTTTATGTTCAGGGCAAAGTCCATTTTCTAATTCATTTTCGGTGAAGAAAGCTTCACAACCTACACAGTAAAGTCCCCGGTATTTTTTCTTGTAAATATCTTTTTGGCATAACTGCCAAAATTTTTGGCAACCTTTAAAATGATTTTTTTCTGTAGTCCGCAAAAAAACATCAAAAGAAATATTCAATAATTTTTTAAAATCTGCAAATTTTTGTGCGTTTTTTTGGCATAGCTCTTCAGTTTTTATTCCGGCTTTTTCTGCTGCCTGAACATTTTTCAAAGAATTCTCGTCGCTTCCTGTGACAAAAATAATGTCGTTGCCGATCAATTTTTGAAATCTGGCGTAGCAATCCGTTTGCACGTATTCCAAGGCATGCCCAATGTGCGGCGCGGCATTAACATACGGAATCGCGGTGGAAATGAAAATTGTTTTTTTCATAAGTAGTAAAATTATACCGTAATTCTTGCAAATTTTGCGAAGTTAAGATATAAAAGGTGTTATGGCGCGTCGAAGAAAATTAAAGATTAAAAAAGACACGATTTATTCTTTGTTCACCCTTTTAAGCTTTGCGGGTGCGGTTTTAATTGTGTTGTCGCTTACCAAAAGAGGAGAAGTTTTTGGCACCTTGGCCGCATATGGCGAACGATATATCGGAAAAAGTTTTTACTTTTTAAGCATTCCTCTCCTTTTTTCCGGGCTTTTAATTTCAAGGCTGCGTTTCAAATGGAATCAGCCGGGGCTTTTTTTGGGAAGTTTTTTTATTTGGTTTTCCTTATCGGTTCTCTTTAAGCAAGGAGAAACGGGAAATTTGGCTTGGGATAATTTATTGATCTGGGTAGAGCTTCCGGCAATTGCGACCACGGTTTTAATTTTGGCATTATTTTTAGGATTGATTCTTTTCTTTCAATTTTCATTCTCCGATTTGCTTTTTGTAGTTGTTCAAATATCTGCGGCATTTTTAAGAGTGATAAGAGTTGCCTTCTTCTCGCTTTTTAAAAAATCAAAATTCAAAATTAATAATGGAAAACAAATTAAAATGAAAGGTTTTGATAAATTTGAGAATAAAAAAATTGAAGATAAAACTGAAATCGCCATAAATGAACCAATGTTAAAGTTGGGAAAAACAGAAGAACAAAAAACATCAAAATTAATTGAAAACAAAGATCGTTTTCTGAATTTGCCGAAACAAACCGGCGTGTTTGATCTGCCGGCAAAACCGTCAACCTCAATTGTTTGGCAATATCCGCCGCTCTCACTGCTCTCAGATGTTCCCGGACAAAAAGCTGACCGCGGTGACGTGAAAGGCAATGCTGACATTATCGAGCGCACCCTGAAAAGTTTTGGGATAACCGCACGAGTAGTGGAAGTGAATGCGGCTCCGGCGGTGACTCAATATGCCATTGAAATTGCAGAGGGGACAAAAGTCGCCAAAATAACCTCGCTTTCTAATGATTTAGCCTTGGCTCTTGCTGCGCCAACCGGCCAAATCCGCATCGAAGCGCCTATCCCTGGCAAAAAATATGTAGGAATTGAGATTCCAAACAGAGGGTTAGAGTTTGTGACTTTAAAAACAATGTTGAATTCATATTTACTAAAACACGCCAAATCAAAATTATCAGTAGCTTTGGGTTTGGACGTTTCCGGAAATCCGGTTGTGGGCGACATCTCAAAGATGCCCCATGCTTTAATTGCTGGATCAACTGGATCGGGAAAAAGCGTTTGTATCAACGCATTTATTGCTTCCCTTCTTTTTAGAGCTTCTCCTGATGAAATAAAAATGATTATGGTTGATCCAAAAAGGGTGGAACTTTCACTTTATAACGGCATTCCTCATCTTTTGACTCCGGTGATTGTGGATAATAAACAAATTTTAAGCGCGCTAAGATGGGCGATGAATGAAATGGAAGAAAGATATAAAAAATTGGCCGCCGCAGGGGTGAAAGATTTGAATAGCTATAACGAGCTTGCTGGTTTTCAAGCAATGCCGTATATCGTGATTATCATTGATGAGCTTGCGGATATCATGATGTTTGCTCCGGTTGAAGTGGAAGATGCAGTTTGCCGTTTGGCACAAATGTCGCGGGCAGTCGGAATTCATTTAGTGTTGTCAACTCAGCGCCCGTCTGTGAACGTGATTACAGGTTTAATTAAAGCTAATGTTCCAACAAGAATAGCATTTAATGTTGCATCAATGATGGATTCAAGGGTGATTCTTGACACGCCCGGCGCGGAGAAACTTCTCGGCCGCGGCGATATGCTATATATTCCGCCTGAACAAAGCAAGCCAACTCGAATTCAAGGAGCTTATGTCTCAGAAAAAGAACTTAAAAATTTAGTTGATTTTTTAAAGAAGCAAGCTCCTGTTGTGGAATACTCGGAAGAAATTGTTAAAACAGATGCGCCGCGTTTTAAAATGGGAATTGGAGGGACTCGGGTTGTTGATACCGGCCGCGACGAACTGTTTTCGGAAATCGCCCGGTTTGTAATTTCCTCTCCCGCCGCGTCCGTGTCTTCAATTCAGCGGAGATTCAGCCTTGGTTTTTCTCGAGCCGCCCGTATCATGGACCAGCTTTATGAAACCGGAATTGTGGGTCCGGGCGAGAAATCTAAGCCAAGAGATGTCCTCGTGAAAGACCCAGCCGCATTGGAACAAATGTTATCCTCTGGACAAGAAAATACTAACTAATACTAACCAATACTATCAAATACTATCCAATACTAACCAATAAAGAACCATTTTTTTATTTGTTAGTATTAGTTAGTATTGGATGGCATTAGTTAGTATTTGATAGTATTTATTGATTGAATGAAGACGGTAGGTGAAATTTTAAGGTTGCGTCGCGAGCAGTTAAAACTTCAAGTCAAGGAGGTCGCTTCTCAAATCAAAGCTAAAGAATATCAGATTCAAGCAATTGAGAATAATAATTTTTCCTGTTTTTCAAGCGAAGTTTTTGCTCTTGGCTATATTCAAGACTACGCTGATATTGTTGGGCTTAAATCTGAAGAAGTAGTGCCATTTTTTAGAAGAATGGAAGAGAGGGGAGGCAAAAAAAATGAGTTAATAATGAAAAATCAATATTCTGTTAACGAAAAAATCGGGCAAGCAGAAAAAAATATAGCAAAAATAGTTATGGTTCTGGGCACATTAACAATTTTGATTTTTTTTATTTTTTTTCTGGTTTCCGAATACCGAAAAAACATACTTAAACCAATGCTTGTTATTGTTTACCCAACAGAAAATATCCAAACAAAGTCTTCGTCAATAAAAATTCAAGGAAAAAGCGATAAGGAGAACAAATTATTTATTAATGAAGAAGAACTTGCTTTGAGTGAAAACGGCGATTTTTCTAGAAAAATGATTTTAGAGCGCGGAATTAATAAATTTGTGATAAAGGCAATAAATAGAAATCAAAAAGAAACAGTAATAGAGAGAATTGTTCTTAAGAAGTAGTTTGATTGCTTTTGACGATATTGATTTTTGTTCTAATTCCTAAGATAATAAAAGCGTGGATACTTTTCAAGTCATTATTTCTGTAGCAATTTTTGTGACGGTTTCTTTCTTCGTTTTTCTATCAGTTCAGTTATTTTTTGTTTTAAGAGAACTGCGAGAAATACTAAAAAAAACAAATTCGATCATGGGCAACGTTGAAAAGATGACAGATGGCGTAAAAGAGTCTGTTGAACATGTTCAATCAAGCATGAAGCAGATAGGTGCATTTTTAAACGTAGTGGAATTCATTAAAAATAAATTTAATAAATAATTAAAAATGAAAAATGTAAATCTCAAAATGACAATTTAAAATGACAAAAAGTATTTTTTCTTTTTGTCATCCCAGACAACAATATTTTTTTTATAATAATTGATCTGGGATCCAGAATTTTTTATTTTATTTTTACTTTTACATTTTACATTATTTAATAATATGTCTGATTCAAATAGTGACCATAAGTGTTTCGGTTGTGAACTTATGAAAAGCCTTTTTGCCATCGGCACGGTGACGGCCGGCGCGCTTTTTCTTTTTAAAACAAAAAAAGGAGAAGAAGTGAGGAAAAGAGTGGGGAAGTTTGGAGAAGAATTTAAAGAGCAAGCGCACGAGAAAGTCGAGGAATTTGCGGAAAAAAGCCATGAATGGATGGTGAAAGTCGAGGCGATAAAAGAAGATTTGAAAGAAAAAGCCGGCGAGATGAGTGAAGAGACAAAGGCAGAACTTGAGGAAAAGCTGAAAAAAATCCAAAAAGATGGGTCGGAACTTCTCGAAAAAGTGAATGCATTTTCTGAAGATGTTAAGCGGGCGGCTGAGAAGAGATTCGGGGAGAAGAAGAAAACAAAATAAACATAAATGTACTTTTCTTGCAGATGAAAAAAAATAATTCGAAGTTTCCGGGCAGGCTAATCTCACTATTTGTCTTGGCAATTTTATTCTCCACGGCTCTAACCTTGGCCATTGGTATTTATCTTGGCAAGCTATATTATGCCCCGCCCGTTGAAACCGCTGTTCTTCCTGAGCCTATTGTTTCCACGTCTCCGGCTGTTCCAACTATTGATCCAACCGCGAATTGGAAAATTTACGAAAGTTCTGATTTGGAATTTCAAATTAGATATTCCCAAGAATGGTTAATAAAAGATACAAGTATTTATAGTTATGATCCGGGAAACTATTTAGGAGAAAAACCAATCCCTGAAAAAATTGTAAAATGTGATTTTACTTTAGGAAATGATCTGTCTTCTGTAAATGTTAAGAACACTGAGATTTTACAAACAGAAAATCCAAAAATCACACAACTTGTCACAGAATATATAGACCATAAAAATTTTGGTCCGGGATCGTCAACCAATATCCGTTATGTTTTTGAACAAAACTCAAAAACAATATCTTTAATTTGCTTCTTTTTTGATAGAACTTATGAGGAAACATTTAATCAAATTTTGTCTACTTTTAAATTTATTGAAAGGCCTTCAAATTTGATATACTAATCACATGTTATCTTCAAACCAAATCCGCCAAAAATATTTGAATTTTTTCAAAAAAAAAGGCCACGCGGAAATTCCATCCGCCTCCCTTGTGCCGGAAAATGACCCAACCACGCTTTTCACTTCAGCCGGTATGCAGCCCTTGATAAATTATATTCTTGGCGAATCACACCCGATGGGAAAAAAATTGGTTAACTCTCAAAAAAGTTTTCGGACACAGGACATCTTGGAGGTTGGCGATAACCGCCACACCACTTTTTTTGAAATGCTTGGAAATTGGTCGCTGGGCGATTATTTTAAAAAAGAGCAATTGACATGGTTTTTCGAATTTTTAACAGGAGAGCTTGGAATAAATCCTCAAAGATTATATGTCACGGTTTATAAAGGTAATTCTAAAATTGGCGTGCCGCAGGACGAAGAATCAATTGCTATTTGGCAAAAACTTTTTAAGGAGAGAGGAGTAGACGCAAAACTTGATATGCCATTACATGATGGCGGAAGGATATTCTCATATGGCGATAGCAAAAATTGGTGGTCGCGGTCCGGCGAGCCAAAAGATATGCCGCTTGGTGAGCCGGGCGGCCCAGACAGCGAAGTTTTTTTTGATTTTGACCCTGAGGGAAAATTAAAAATCCATGAGAGTTCTGCATATTCTTCAAAAGAATGCCATCCAAATTGTGATTGCGGCAGATTTCTGGAAATTGGCAACTGCGTTTTTATGCAATATAAAAAAACAGAAAAAGGTTTTGAGGAGTTGCCGCAAAAAAATGTGGATTTTGGAGGAGGACTGGAGCGAATTACTGCCGCTGTGAATGACACGCCGGATATTTTTACCACGGATTTATTTTTACCGGTGGTTGAAAGAATAGAAAAAGTTTCTGGGAAGCAATATGAAGATGAAGAAAACAAAAAAGCAATGAGAATTATTACTGATCATCTTCGAGCGTCAGTATTTTTAATTGCCGATGGAGTACGTCCATCAAATAAACTTCAGGGATACTTTCTTCGTCGATTGCTTCGTCGAGCACTGCTTTATGGTAATAAACTCGGATTTTATATAACAGAAGGGTCTTTAACATCATTTGTTGAAAATATAATTGAAATATACAATACCTCACCGTTTGAAAAACAATTGAGTAGTAAAAGGCTAGAAATAATAGAGGTAATTAGTGGAGAAGGAAATAAATTCAGTAAATCTTTGAATAAAGGTTTAAAGGAAATTGAAAAAATATCAGTTCTTGATGGTAAAACCGCTTTTAAAATTTATGAAACTTTTGGGTTTCCCATGGAGCTTCTCGAGGAAATTGCAGAGCAAAAAAATCAAAAAATAGATAAAAAAACTTTTGAAGAAGAATTTAAAAAACACCAAAATCTCTCCCGCACGGCATCTTCTGGTATGTTTAAAGGAGGGTTGCAGGATAAAAGTGGGGAAGTAACACGCCTGCACACTGCCACCCATTTGCTTCATGCAGCACTGCGTTTAGTTTTGGGAATAAAGATTCAACAAAAAGGTTCAAATATCACAAGTGAAAGATTAAGATTTGATTTTTCGTTTGACAGAAAAATAGCACAGGAAGAATTAAAAAAGATTGAAGATTTGATTAATGGACAAATTAAAAAAGATTTACCTGTTGAAGTGAAAGTTATGAGCCTAGATGCGGCAAGAAAAGAAGGCGCGTTGGCATTTTTCGCAGAAAAATATGGAGAGAAAGTTAATGTGTACACAATAGGACAAGCTTTTTCCAAAGAAGTTTGCGGAGGGCCGCATGTTAAAAATACAAAAGAACTTGGGAAATTTAGTATAATAAAAGAGGAAGCCGTCGGGCAAGGCATTCGCAGAATCTATGCGAAGTTGATATAAATATTTTTATCATACTTTTTTGTAAAGAAATTGCTCAATTGTCCCATTGTTTCATTGCTAATAAAAATAAATTAAAAATAAATTTTCAGCAATCGAGCAATTGAACAATCGAACAATGTTTCTTCTTGAATTTTAAATTGCCTTTTATCGAAAAGATAAACTCAGTTTTTCACCGGAAACCAATTGCCGAATATTTTGCCGTGTTTCTTATTGATTCTAAACTTTTAAAAGTTGCGGTTTGGCAGAAAATTGGCAAACAAATACAGATATTAAAAATCGCCAAGGAAGAATTCTCTGGGAGTTTAGAAGAATTAATTGAAACCGCTGACAAGGCAATTTCTAAAGCTTCCTACGGTATTCCAGCAGAAAAAATTGCCAACATTATTTTTTCCGTGCCTTTTAATTGGACGGAAAAAGGAAAAATTCAAAGTAATTATCTTAAATTTCTCAAGAATATTTGCGTTGCCCTTTCTTTAAAACCAATGGGGTTTGTGGTGACGATGGAAGCTGTGGCGCGGGCGTTTGAGGAAGGCCAGCAGGTGAAAATAAATATTCTTCTTTTTCATGTCGCATCGGAAATTATTAATTTAAGCGTGATTGAACAGGGGCAAATTAAAGAGCAAATATCGGCGCTTCGCACTGATAAAAGTCCGGCTGAAGATTTTTTTGAAATCATCCCCAAGCTTCAAGTTCAGTCTCTGCCTCATAGAATTGTTATTTTTGACAGCGACCAAAATTTAGAAGAAGTTAAACAAGAGCTTCTGAAAAGTCCTTTAACTCAAAAAGAAAAAAGGTTTCTTCATTTTCCGAGTGTGGAAATTCTTGAGGAGAATGCCGATATAAGCGCGGTTATCCAAACCGTGGGGCACGAGATTGGTGCAAATTTAACCGCTCAAAAAGAAAAAGAGAAAGAAAAAGAGATTAAAAAAGAGAATAAAGAAGATATTGAAAAGAAAGAAGAAAAAGTTAAAAATGCGAGAGCTGAAGATATAGGATTTGTTTATGACAAGGATATTTCTCCCTTGATCATTAAAGAATCTAAAGAATTTAAAGAACCTAACGAATCCATAGTAAAAGAAAAAGTGAAACTTGATTTTCCTTTTAAAAAAGGATTAATTATTATTGGAATTTTTCTTTTTGTAATAATTTTTGCGGTTTTTGGATTTTGGTGGTTTTTTACGAAAGCGGATTTAATCCTGAGCGTTAAAGCATCAAATTTTGAAGATACTGTTGAGGTGGAGCTTGCCAGTTTAAAAGGAGAGCCGGTCACAATAACTATGTCTGGGACAAAAGAGGCAGGAACAACTGGTAAGAAAAAAACTGGAGAAAAAGCAACCGGAGAAGTAATTATTTTTAATAAAATCACGGATGGACCAAAAACTTTTGAAAAAGGAACAACGATTTTAAATGGAGATTTGAAATACACTCTTGATGAGACGGTGACGATTGCTTCAGCTTCAATGCAGACCGATCAAGGCCAGGAAACGAAAATTTTTGGCAAGGAAGTGGTTAAGGTGACTGCCGAAAAATTTGGCACGGAATACAATCTGGAAGAGAATAAAGATTTCAGCGTTGATAATTACGCTCAAAGTTCATACTCAGCTCATAATGATAAACCTTTTGCCGGTGGGACAACCCATGAAGTTCGAGTGATTTCAGAACAGGACCGCGATAAACTTTTAGAATCATTAAAATCAGATCTTGAAAAGCGGGCGCTCCTCAATGTGCAAGACAAAATAGACAAAGAGAAAGAGAGCGTGTTAAATTCTTTTGTTTCGGAAAAAATAATTGAAAAAAAATATTCCGGTGCCGCTTTGGACGAGGAAAAAAATGTTTCCTTGGATTTAAAAATTGAATTTGCGACCTTTTCTTATCAAAAAAGTGACGCTCAAAATTTAATTGAAAAAAATCTTCAAGGAAAAATTCCCAAAGGTTTGTTTATTGATAATAATTCGTTAACAATGAAACTAAAGAGCGTTAAAGAAAAGAATGATACCTACAATTTAATTTTTAATTATAAGGTGCGTGCGATTCCTAAAATTTCAATTAAGGAAACCGCAGATGCAGTGAAAGGAATGCCTGTTGCCGGGCTTGCCAATTATTTTTCTAAAAATTCAGATATTAAAAATTATGATATAAAAATATATCCTTCTTTTCCCGGAATCTTTAATACAATGCCTCATAAAGCGGAAAATATAAAGATAAAACTACAGTATTAGTTAAAAGCTAAATTTATAGTAAACGCAAAATCTGATGCAGAAAAAAATTTATATCAAGAAGTTCCCAAAGGATATTGAGCGGATATTATATGGCCCGCGAGTAATAGACAATTACACTCTTTTTTCCTCAACAAGTTCTGTTCTCTCGAAATTTATTTTTCAGATCATGCCGCCAGTTTTAATAATGGTGGGAATGACATTAATAACGATTGTCATATATCCGATTTTTTCTTATCAAGTTGGGAGTCTTCCCAAAACGTTTCGAAAAGAATTAATTAAGCCGATTAAACTTTTCGAGAATTACCAAATTTATCTTCAGGATGAAGAGGAAAAACAAAAAGAAAAAGTCTTGAGTTCGGTGGCGAAAGTTGATACTACTGATCCAAATGTTTGGTTTCCTTCGGCGAAATACAAAAAAGTCGAACGCAAAAAAGTTGTGAATTACACAATTTCAATTCCGAAGATTGGGATAAAAGAAGCGAATGTTGAGATTGGCGGAATGGATTTAAAAAAAAGTTTGATTCATTATCCAAATTCTTCTTTTCCCGGAGAGCTTGGAAATCCGGTGATTTTTGGCCATTCAACAATCCCAATTTTTTTTAACCCAAAGATTTATGAGACGATTTTTTCGACTTTGCCGGAACTTAAAAAAGGAGACTCGATCATTGCCCGGATTGACGGAGTTGAATATTTTTATGAAGTGTATAAAATGGTGACTGTGGATCCAGATGATTTGACAGTGCTTGAACAAAAATATGATCGTTATGATCTAAGCCTTATCACTTGTGTCCCACCGGGAACATTGTGGAAAAGATTAGTGGTCCAAGCAAGACTAAAAGAAATATGAAATATTTAGGGATAGACTTTGGCGTATCTCATTTAGGTTTGGCCGTTTCAGACGGTGAAATCGCCGAACCATTAAAAACTAATTCAAAAATATCGCAAATTATTAAAACTTACCAAATAGAACAAATCGTGATTGGCGTCACTGATGGTAAAATCGGCGATCAGGCAAGAATATTTGGTGAAAAGTTAAAAAACGCGAGCGGGCTTCCGGTTTATTATCAAAATGAAGATATGACAAGCCTTCGGGCTGTGTCCCAAATGGTTCAAAGTGGCAAAAGAAAATCGCTCCGCCAAACGATGGATCACGCGGTGGCCGCGGCCAACATCCTACAGGATTTCCTCAATGATCACGAAAATAAGCTATAATGTTTGTTGGCTTTAGTATTTTTCAAATTTCAAATTTATTTTGTCCTTGTAGCTTAACTGGATAGACCTGCCCGCCATGCGTTGCCGCAAGGCATTGCAGGCGGGGCACTGGTTTTTCATTTTCTTAACGCCTCTGTAGTCTAACGGATAAAACGTTAGCCTCCGAAGCTAAAGATGCAGGTTCAATTCCTGCCAGAGGCACCTATGCCTTTTTACATTTTCGCTTGGATTTCTTCTTTTGCGTTTGGAATAGAAGTGGTTTTTTCCAAAATAATGGGCCGCCATTCAATTTCTAACCCTTGGGCGTTTAATTTTTTATGGAACTTGTTTCTTGCCGTTATCTTGTTTCCAATCGCATATTTTAATGGTTTAGGAATTCCCCCGTACTGGTTTAACATTTTCATGGCAGGATTTTGCACTGCATTGTATTCGGCAATTTACATTTTTTGCCTCTTCAAACTTGATATCTCAATTTCTTCACCGCTTTTTAATTTCAAAACAATTTTTGCCCTTATCCTTGGCGCGCTAATGCTTGGTGAAACAATTAAAAGCTGGCAGTATCCGTTAATAATCATAACAATCATTGCCGGATTTTTCGTCACATATGACGAAAAATTCTCACTTAAATCTTTTTTCAATAAAATAGTTTTCCTATTAATTTTTAGCATGGCAATCCTTGCACTATATATTGTGTTTTTAAATCGTGCCATTGCTGAAGTGGGTTATTGGAATGCAACTTTTTGGACAACGATTATTGTACCGTTTTTTCTTTTGCCGACATTTCCACTTTTCAAAAAAGATGTAAAAAGGATTAATTTAAAACAATTGGGTAGTCTAATCGTTATCTCAATTGCGGGTGTCACCGGCGTCATCGCTTCAAATGTTGCATATGCGGTAAATGTTGGATTAAGCTCAGTTATTATTTCCATCCCATTTTCTGTGCTTATTGCAATTGCGTTAGCCGCGTTTTGGCCTTGGCTTATTGAGAAGCACACGGTAAAAGTCTATGCCGTGCGCCTTTTTGCCACTTTTATCATGATTGCCTGCGCCCTCAAGCTTTCCTCGTAAAATTATATATAAAATTTTGGTAGAATATAAATAACAAGAATATGGATTTTAAAGCGATACCGGTCAAGCCCACCATTAATTTTTCCGATTTGGAGAAAATTGATGTGCGCGTTGGGATAATAGAAAGAGTCGAAGATGTGGAAAAATCGGACAAACTTGTACGTCTAATCGTAAGTTTCGGCGATTTTAAAAGAACTATTCTTGTTGGGATGAAAAAAGAAAGAGCCGATGTTAAAAGGGAAATCGAAGGGAAACAAGCGCTATTTGTTGTTAATCTTGAATTTAAGAAAATGATGGGTGAAGAATCAGAAGGAATGGTTTTCGACATTGGTTATTCAAATGGAATTATTCCAGTTTTAGCCATGCCGGAAAAACCAGTTCCCGACGGAAGCTGTGCGGGATAAAAATAAATAAGAAATTTATGGAAACAAAAAAAATTGTTGAATTCAAAGGTAAAACAATCAGAAGAATAATTTTTCAAAACGAATGGTGGTTTTCTGTGGTTGACGTGGTTGAAGCGTTGACGGAGAGTGTTAAACCACGAGTTTATTGGAATGCGATGAAAACTCGAGTAAAAAGTCAAGACGGACTTGAGTTGTCTACAATTTGTAGACAACTGAAATTAGAATCCACCGATGGCAAAAAATATGAAACCGACTGTGCAAATTTGAAAGGCGTTTTTCGAATTATCCAATCCATTCCTTCTCCCAAGGCGGAACCTTTCAAAATGTGGTTGGCGCAAGTGGGGAAAGACAGAATTGACGAGATAAATGATCCGGAACTCGCGCAGGAGCGCATGAAACAGATTTATGAGAAAAAAGGATATTCCAAAGATTGGATTGATAAAAGGTTGCGCGGGATCGCCATCCGGCAAAATTTAACCGATGAATGGAAAGAGCGGGGAATTACTAAAGATCAAGATTTTGCAATTTTGACTGCGGAAATTTCCAAGGCCGCATTTGGTATGACACCAACTGAATATAAAAAATTAAAAAAGCTAAAACGTGAAAACTTGCGCGACCACATGACTGATTTTGAACTTATTTTTACCATGCTTGGTGAAAAAGTGACGACTGAAATTTCTCATAAGGAAAAGCCGGAAATTTTCGAGAAAAGCAGACATGTTGCTCGCCGTGGCGGCCGTGTTGCCGGGAATGCAAGAAAAGCAACGGAGAAAGAAATCGACCACAGCGTGATTTCAAAAGAAAATTATCTCAAAAAACCGGAAAATAAAAAATTGCTAAAATAAAACAATATGTCAGTTTTTGAATTAAAAGAAAAAATCACTTCTGCAATTTTTAAAGCTGTAAAAGAACATGGAGTTTCTGTGGATCAAATTGTTTTGGACCATCCGGAGGTGGAAAGCTTCGGGGATTATTCATGCAACATTGCCATGCGCCTTTCAAAACAATTAAAAAAAAATCCCATAGAGATTGCAAACACTGTCAAAGACAGTCTCTACAGACTACAGACTACAGACTACAGACTAATTATCGACAAAGTCGATGTTGTCAAACCTGGCTTTATTAATTTTTGGATAAAAAAAGAGTTCTTGTGGAAAATGGCCGTGGAAAATTATGAATTCCCAAAAACAGGCAGAAAAATCATGGTGGAGTTCACAGATCCAAATCCGTTTAAAGAATTTCACATTGGGCATTTATATTCAAACACAGTTGGAGAAACGCTTGCGAGACTACATGAAATACTTGGCCATGAAGTGAGGCGAGCGTGTTATCAAGGAGATGTTGGAATGCATGTTTCCAAATCAATCTGGGGCATCCTCCTCTCCTGTCATTCCCGCGAAGGCGGGAATCTATGTAATAATTTGCTTAAATTAGAAAAACAATCTCTTGAGGAAAGGATTAAGTTTTTGGGTGAATGTTACGCGCTTGGCGCGGCAAAATACGAAGAAGATGAAAAGGCAAAAGAAGAAATAAACGCTTTAAATAAAAAAATATATGAACATGATAAGGACATTGAGGAATTATACCAAGTAGGAAGAACCTGGAGTTTGTTATATTTTGAAAAAATATATGAGCGGTTAGGAATGAAGCTAAAAGAAAACGGAAAATGTTTTGATTACTATTATTTTGAAAGCGCGGCCAGTGAAAAAGGATTAAAAATAGTGAATGAATATTTAGAAAGAGGGATTTTTGAAAAAAGCGAAGGGGCGGTGATTTTTCCAGGGAAAAAATATGGGCTTCACACACTAGTTTTTATAAATTCGGCGGGTTTGCCAACTTATGAAGCTAAAGAGTTGGGGCTTGCACCGGCAAAATATGAAGATTTTTCATACGATTTATCAGTTATTGTCACAGGAAATGAAATCAATGAATATTTTAAGGTCTTAATGAAGGCTTTGTCATTGATTTCTCCGGAACTTGAAAAAAAAACTGTTCACATTGGGCACGGCATGGTAAGGCTTCCTGAGGGAAAAATGTCTTCAAGAACTGGGAAAGTTATCACCGGAGAGTGGCTTTTGGATGAAGTTAAAAAAAAGGTAAAAGAAAACTACAAAAGTGACAATGAAACATCAGAAAAAATTGGTGTTGCGGCGGTAAAATATGCGCTTTTGAAAAGTGGAATCGGGCACGATGTAATTTTTGATTTTGGAAAATCAATTTCGCTCGAGGGGAATTCGGGACCATATTTACAATATACACTCGTCAGAACGATGAGTGTTCTGACAAAAATACGAAATACGAAATACGAAATTCGAAATAAAGATCTAAATTCTAAATTCCAAATTCTAAATTCTGAAGAATTATCACTTTTACGAACCCTCTACAAATTCCCCGAAGTTATTAAATCTGCCGCGGATAATTATGCTCCAAATTTATTGTGTAACTATTTATACGATCTTGCCCAAAAATTCAATTTGTTTTATGGCAAACACAGAATTATTGATAGAGAGAAGGTTGAGCGCCCAGCGCGAAATCCCGCACCGAATACATCATATTCTGGTGCGCGGATTAATGAAACAAGATTATTTCTAACTGTGAAAACAGGAGAAGTGTTAAAGAAAGGAATGGAAATTTTGAATTTACCGGTGGTGGATAAAATGTAAAACTATTTTCCGCACAAGAAACTTCCAACTGGTTTAAATTCCACAACCTGAACGTTTTTGTCATAAAACGCTGAAGCTGAGCCGCCGTCAAGATTTAGTACAAGTTCAAAATCAGCAATTTTCTTCACCTCTGGATTCTCAAAAAAAGCATAGATTTCTTCAAGGCGCGGACCGTTAAATAAATTATCT
Source organism: Patescibacteria group bacterium (assembly GCA_041742375.1). GTDB lineage: Bacteria > Patescibacteriota > Microgenomatia > JBGSIU01 > JBGSIU01 > JBGSIU01. The sequence continues at coordinate 6,446 of JBGSIU010000037.1, read as the reverse complement.
TTTTCAAAAACGGAAAATAAATATAATTCACCGTTTATATTGCGGGCAATTAAATGCCGCCGCGCAGGATTCTCGTCGGTAAAAGTCGGCCGATTTTTATCTTTTAAAAAATATAAAGGCCCGGTTTGGAAAATATAATTATATGATTGCCAATTTCTAGGATTAATGTTTAAGGCATAAGTAAAATCAATTTTTGCGCTGTCTGTTGCTGACTGATAGAGAAAACCATTGAAAGTGGTGCTTGTCACATATTCTCCTTTTTTAATTCTGCCTGCCGCAAAAAGCCCTAAAGGTTGCCGATTAGCCATGTAAAATCCTCCGTTAATTCCAAACGAGCAATTGTTTTTTTGGAAAATAAAGCTGGAAGAAGTGGCTTCCTCAAAATTAGGAATTAAATCAAGAGTTTCATTGTGTTCGATTTTATGAAAGTAAAAGTCATAAGTTTTGTCACCAAGCTTTACGGAATATGGAGTTGGCGTTGGATTTGCAACTCTTTCCGTTGGCACCGGCGCAACGGTTGGAAGGGGAGAGGCAAGGTGGCGAATAGTTTGTCGAGAAAGAGAGTACAATAAAAAGAGAACAACACCTGAAGTGCCAACTAAAAACAAAAACAAAAATATTTTTTTCATTATCTTCTTGATTTTATCACCATTTTTTAGTTAAATGAAATCATCATCAATTGTCATTCTGGCGAATGCCAGAACCTGCGAAATAAAAAAACTTGGATTCCGAATCAAGTTCAGAATGACAAAGCTAAAAAATGACACATAAAAAAAACGAAAAAGTAGTGCCTGTTAGTCTTCCATCAAAATTGCCGATGATTTTGTCGATCGTATTTTTATCAATTTCCTTTCTTGCCATCGGTATCGTCCTGGGCAAATACCTTTTTTCTCCCGCCAGCCCTGCCTCTGTCTCCGCAGTCCCAACGCCGGTAGTTTCCGTTCCCTCCACTATTCCAACCACCGACCCCACCATAAATTGGAAAACGTATAAAAATGAAAAATGGGGATTTGAAATAAAATATCCTTTGGATTGGTTTATAAAGGATACGAGTCTCTATAGCTATGATCCCGGAAACTATTTAGGAGAAAAACCAATTCCTGAGAAAATTGTAAAGTGTGACTTTATTGAAGGAAACGATTTGTCGACTGTTGCAATTAAAAGTACTGAAATTCTGCAAACAGGAACACCAAAAATTACAAAATTAATTACAGAATACAAAGATCACGCTAATTTTGGTCCAGGCTCATCCACCAATACTCGTTATATTTTTGAACAAGATACAAAAGAAATATCTTTAATCTGTTTCTTTTTTGATGAAACATACGAAAAGACATTTGATCAAATCCTCTCCACCTTTAAATTCACGGAAAAAGTTTTACCGACAGAAACGATAACTTCCTCATTATCTATTAAATATTCGCCACAAGCCGATTGGCAAATATATGCTGATGAAAAAGCTAGGTTTTCTTTTCAATATAATTCAGTGTTTTCCGGGCAAAATGGTGTTCGTCAATCAGTCGTACACAGCGATCCGGGGAGAGGGGTCACAATAAATAGCTGTTTTATAGCCGAGGCTGGTCCAGCTGCCGGAAAAGAAATATGTTCCCAATACTTTTCAATTGGTATTTATGAAAATTATCAAGGAGGTTCTCGTAGGGAGTGGATGAAAGCAAATATTAATGATTCCCTAAGTTGCTTGAAGCAGTATTCAGACATTTTGATTGCCGGTAAAAACGCACTTGTTGCCACGAGCGATTGCAGTTCCTGGGGAGAAACATATATTTTAATTCCAAATGGTTCGCAAATGATTGTTTTTATATTTCAGCAAAATATTAGAGATGAAAAAACTGGGAATGTGAATTTGCCTGATGATTGGCAAAAGACTCTTGCCACTTTTAAATTTTTGTAGAGACGCGCTAATGCGCGTCTTACGGAGAACAAATATTTGAATTTGGATTTTAGAATGAGCATGCTTTTAATTCCGGTGTAGAGACGTTGTATACAACATCTCTACGAAAAATGGACAGACAAAACACAAGGGGTCTGTCCCTACAAAATTAAATTTATGCCAAAAAATCATGATCCCATTCCACAACTTGTAAAAGACATTAAATCTGTGAAGATTCAACATGAAATAATTTATGCATTTATTGATAGTCAGAACTTGAATCTCGGCACAAGCAAAGACATTTGGAGAAATAAAAAGTTGATTTACAAAGGCTGGAAATTGGATTTTAAAAAATTCAGAATATATTTAAAAGATAAATTTCGTGTTAAAAACGCCTTTTTGTTTATAGGCTATATTAAGCAAAATGAAAAAATGTATAAACTTCTCCGGTCATTTGGGTTTGAAATCATTTATAAACCAACAGTGAGCGATGAGACTGGAAAACCAAAAGGAAATGTTGACGCTGAGTTAGTTTTGCATTCTGCCGCCATTGAATTTAAAAATTATGATAAAGCTGTGATTGTTTCTGGTGACGGAGATTTTTATTGTTTGTTAAAATTTCTTCAGGAAAGAAGTAAGATAAAAGGATTAATAATCCCAAACCGTCATTCGGAATCAAGTTTACTGAAAGAATTTAATAAATACAAATCTTTTATCTATAGGGAAAAAGAAAAGTTGGAATTTAGAAAATAAAAAATGGGAGGCGTTGCTAATAGACACATAGTCTATTGGTCGTATTCTCCCTGGTGATTAACAAAATTATATCATAATTTAACAGCTCCCGTCAAGGATTCAAATTTTAGGCTATTTTAAACAATAGTTTTCAATATTTTTAAAAAATATTAAGCTATGGTTTAAATATTCTTATGGATAATTCACAAAACATCCCAAGCATTTCTCAGCGAAAACTGCCAACAGTTTTATTAATCATTTTTTTCTCAACGATTTTTCTTGTCATTGGCGTTGCCCTTGGCAGATTCCTTTTTTCTCCCACCAGCCCCGCCTCTGTCTCCGCAGTCCCAACGCCGGTAGTTTCCGTTCCCTCCACTATCCCCACCGTCGACCCAACAGCCAATTGGAAAACGTATAAAAATGAAATTGGAAATTTTGAAATAAAACTTCCAGCAGAGTGGACTGCATCAGAAAGCACGCAGATAACAGATATATATGAAATTAAACTGTCTTCAACGGAAAAAAGATGGGAAGGAAAATCAATGCAATTAACAAAAGGTTATCAAGTTCCTCCAAACATTAGAATTACCATTTTAAATAATCCTCAAAATTTAACCGTGAAGGAATTTATTAACGCTGAATATCAAAAAAGAGTGGAGGAAAGCAAAAAAAATAACACGGCTCCTCCGGTCGCAAATCTTGCTGAAAGCAAAAACGCTAAAGAAGTAATAATTAATGGAACATCAGGATTCGCAAGCACATTTTTTGGAGGCGATCGTGCAGGATATGTTGTGTATTTCCCAAACACTACCAACAAAAAAATAATTTCTGTCACTTTTGATTATTCAAATCCGAACAATCCTTGGCATGACCAAGATTTTAAATTATATAACCAAATCCTTTCCACCTTCAAATTCACGGAAAAAGAATCGATTGGTGAAGCAAAACAGGCGTTAATTACATATTTTGATTTATTAAATGAAGGAAAATATTCAGAAGCTGTTAGATATCACGGAAGTGGTTACAAATATTTGATTGACTGGAATGCAGACATACCAAAAGAAGACTATGCTTTGCTTCTCGAAACTTCTTGCAAACGTCAAGTTAAGTGTTATAAAGTGTTAAAAATAACAAAAGAAGAAGCTGCTTCACCAAGAGAATTTAAGTTTCTTGTCCAGTTTCAAAATAACGATGGAAGTTTATTTAAACGCGGTCCTTGTTGTGGCGCAACAGAGGCGGAGATGCCGATACAAACAGAATTTGAATTTTTGGTTAAGAAGATAAATGGAGATTATAAAATTATGACACAGTTAATTTATGTTCCGTAACAAATTTTTGTAGAGACGCGCGATCTACGCGTCTCTACAGGGGAAAATAAAATTTATGCTAAAAAATCATGATCCCATTCCACAACTTGTAAAAGACATTAAATCTGTGAAGATTCAGGGAGCCACGCAGGTGGCGGTTGCCGCCTTAACCACTCTTAAGAAAAAAATAAAACTTTTTCCAGAAATGACAAAGGAAGAGCTGCAAAATGATATTGAAAAATTAAGAGCCGCGCGCGCCACCGAGCCCATGCTTTTTAATGCCTTAAGGTTTTTAGATTCCCGTCTTTCTGAAAATGGCGAACGCGAAAATTGGCAGAAAGAAATTATTAAATCAATTGATCTTTTTCTTGCCCGGATTTCTGACGCAGGCGCAGAAATTGTGCGCCAAGGAGTTAATCTTTTTCATGACAAGAAGGTGATTCTCACTCATTGCCATTCGGCAGGTGTGGAGAAAATCATTATTGAGCTGGCCAAGCGCCGCGATGTTAAAGTTTTTGTGACAGAAACGCGGCCTCTTTACCAAGGGAAAATCACCGCAGATCATCTCACGCGCTCTGGGGTTTCGGTGATTATGATTGCCGACAGTCTTGCTCCAAACATTTTGAAAAACGGCTATGAAGAAAAAAATAACAAACTAAAAGTTGATGCGGTTTTAATTGGAGCTGATGCTATTGATAAAAAAGGCAGCGTCGCTTTTAATAAGGTAGGTTCATTCTCAATCGCTGATGCGGCACACGAAAAACACATTCCAGTTTACATTGTAGCGTCACTGCTTAAGGTGTCCCCTGAAAAAGTGAAAATTGAAGTGCGGCCTGATCGCGAAATTTGGACGCGGCGCTCCAAGGAATTTGACGCCTATAACCCCGCTTTTGATAAAATCCCGGCAAAATTAATAAAAGGTTTTTTAACTGAATTTGGGTTAGTTTCTGAAAAAAAGATAGAATATTTAGTCAATAAATATTACCCTTTTATTGCAAACACAAAGTTACGAAAAAAAAATGCTGAGGCACGGAAAGCGACAAGTAGTAGCCCCTATGCTAGATATCTTCATTTGGGAGAGAAATTTGATTTAACTAATCGGCTTGTGGCAACTTATAAGCTTCAAGTTGAAGAATCGACTGATTTTTTCAATACGACTGGTGGAATTGCCGCTGAAAGTTCAGTCGGCACTTGGACTTCTGTAAAAACTGAATTTAAGGATATTTGGGAAAAATTACATGCGCGCGTTTTTGAAGCCGACGAAAACCGCGGCATTTTGAAAATTGCCTACCCTTTGGAACTTTTTGAACCAGGTAACGTTGCCCAGCTTCTTTCAAGCGTAGCCGGCAATATTTTTGGATTAAAAGAAGTTAAAAAATTGCGCCTTTTAGACCTTGAAATGCCAGAAATTTATGTGCAGAGTTTTGATGGTCCGGAAATTGGGATGGAGAAAATTTTTAAAATTGCGGGGAGCGAAGGACCGCTTATTGGCTCAATTATTAAACCAAAATTAGGTTTGAACTTTAAAGAACATGCTAAAGTGGCGATGGAAGTTTTTCGGGCAGGAGGAAATTTAGTAAAAGATGATGAAAATTTAACCAGCCAAGAGTTTAATCCTTTTTTTGACCGCGTAAAACTTCTAACAGACGAAATGAAAAAATTTAAATATCTTCAAAATCCCGATGGAGAAAAAATTTATGCTTTTAATGTGACAGCTGAAGCTGAAACAATGAAAGAACGCGCCAGTTTTGTGAAAATGTCTGGCGGAAACTCCTGCATGATTGATATTCTCACAGCGGGTTTTTCAGCGGTGCAATTCTTGCGCCGCCAAAATTTTGGACTTATTATTCATGGTCACCGTGCCATGCACGCGGCTTTTACCCGCGATGTCAAAGAAGGCGTAAGCATGCTTGTTTTGGCAAAACTGGCGCGGCTTGCCGGTGTAGACGAATTGCACACGGGAACGATTGTGGGAAAGATGGAAGGCGGAAAGGAAGTTCTTGAGATTAATAATTTTTTAACTCGTGAGTGGTTTGGATTAAAAAAAGTTCTTCCGGTGGCTTCAGGCGGTTTGCATCCCGGACTTATCCCTGATTTAATTAAATATCTTGGAAAAAATATGATCTTTAATTTCGGAGGAGGCATTCATGGTCATCCAAAAGGAACTTATCATGGAGTGAAAGCGGTGAAAGAGTCAGTGGAAGCGGTCATTCACGGTGAGGATTGGAATAAATACGTATCCACACACCCAGATTTGAAGATAGCAATGGAAAAATGGGGAGAATAAAAAATTATGAGTGATATAAAACAATCCCAGCTTGCCCTTGAAGCAATCCGCAAAAAATTGGTTGGCAAAAAATTAAATTACCGCGAGATCTATGCGGTGATGGATCAAATTGCCCATGATAAGCTTGGCGATGTTCTAACCACTTATTTTGCCGCTTCAGGTTATTCCAAAGGGTTCACAAATGATGAACTTTATCATTTAACTCGTGCCATGGTGGAAACTGGTGAAA